>JBAZNL010000015.1 GCA_041649275.1 Candidatus Izemoplasmatales bacterium | reverse complement strand
CTGGGCCAGCTGGACGACCGTCGACCAGTCCTGGGCTTCGGTCCAGATCGACGCGACCTTCACGGTCGTCGACGGCGCGGTCGAAGTCGAGACCCTCGGCACCGGCGGCGAAGTCTGGTACATCCAGTTCCAGTATCGTCCGACGGACGAACTCCTCAACGTCAAGCCCGGCCACATCTACAAGGTCGAGTTCGACGTGAACGCGGACGTCGCGGGCACCTTCTCGATGGAAATGACGACCGACGGCAACGCCGGCAACGTCGCCATCCCGGTCACCCTCGAAGTCGGCGACAACCACGTCACCGTCTACTACATCGCCTACGAAGAGAACTTCAAGCTCACCGCCTGCCTCGGCCTTTACGGGCTCGCGACCCTGACGTTCGACAACTTCGAGATCTCGGAATTCATCCCGCGCTAAGGCGATCAGGCTTCAGGAAACGCATTCAAGGCATCGGACTTCGGTCCATGCCTTTTTTGCTTTCCCAACTGCGAGATACATATTGTAAATGCTTTTTCATTCTGTTATAATATGAATCCTATAGATGTAAAGCGCTTTCCGAAACGAACGGAAGCGCTCTTGAAAGGTGATATCATGGTTCATTTCATGGCAATCCAATGGCTCGAAACCGATCCGTCGATCGGCGAGATGGCGCTTCGGATCGGACTGACGGCGCTCTTCGTCGGCCTGATCGGCATCGAGCGGCAGATGCGCCACAAGATCGCCGGCGTGACGACCCACCTGATGGTGGCGTTCGGCGCCTGCGGCATCGCGATCCTGCAGGAATATCTCTACCATCAGGCTCTCGATCTGGCCTATGCGGGCGACATCGTCGTCAACCTCGAGCGCCAGCGCGTCATCGCGCAGGTCGTCGTCGGCGTCGGGTTCCTCGGGGCCGGAACGATCCTGAAGACCTCCAACGGCATCTACGGCCTCACCACCGCGGCGACCCTCTGGCTCGGAGCGATGATCGGCCTCTGTTTCGGCATGGGGGCCTACGCCCTCGGAATCGTGCTGTCGGTCTTCTCCTTCGTGTTCCTGACGGTGATCCGGAAACTGCTCGACCTGACCTCGATCAAGCACGTCAGGAGTCCTGAGATCCTGGGAAGCGAAATCATCGAGAAATGAGGGAATCGGCCGCCGATTCCCTTTTCTTTCGATAAAAGGCGACTATCTTTGCATTTGTTTCCTGGATACGGTAAAATATGGGGTGGTTCGGAGGGATATCATGAGCAAACTCACGATCGAAAAACTGAACGTCTCCGTCGAGGGGACGATGATCCTGAACGACATCGACCTGGTCGTCAGGGGCGGCGAGACGCACGCCATCATGGGGCCGAACGGAACCGGCAAGTCGACCCTCGCGTCAGCGGTGATGGGGCATCCCAAATATACGGTCGAATCCGGACGGATCACGCTCGACGACCTCGACGTGACCGCGATGGCGGTCGACGAGCGCGCCCGCGCCGGAATCTTCCTCGCGATGCAGAATCCGGTCGAGGTTCCCGGCGTCACGAACTTCGATTTCATCAAGACGGCGGTGCAGACGCGCATGCCGGCCGACCGGAAGCTCCGGGTCGGAAAGTTCATCCTCGAGTTCGAAGACGCCGCGGCGAAGCTGAAGATGGGATCCGGTCTCGCCCACCGCTATCTGAACGAAGGATTCAGCGGCGGCGAGAAGAAGCGCAACGAGATCCTCCAGATGCAGCTTCTGAAGCCGAAGATCGCCTTCCTCGACGAGATCGACTCCGGCCTCGACGTCGACGCCCTCCGGATCGTCGGCGAAGCCGTCACGGCAATGAAGTCGCCCGACCTCGGGATGGTCCTCATCACCCACTACGAGCGATTGCTCGACTACATTGTTCCCGATTTCGTCCACATCATGATCAGGGGGCGGATCGTCAAGACCGGCGGCCGCGAGCTGATCCGCAAGATCGACGCCGAAGGATACGACTGGCTCAAGGTCGAACTCGGCATCGACGAGTTCGAGGATCGCAGGAAACCGGCGTCGCTCGGCACCTGCGCGACCCACGCGTTCGGAAAGTGACCGCACGGCCATGAGGATTCCGACCACGTTCCGCGATCGGTCCGACATCGCCGTGATCGGTCCGCGCAAGCGCGACGACCGGCTGTCGACCGGCACGATGACCGCATCCGACCGCGGCCTTCGGTTCATCTTCGGCACGATGCCCCAGTCCGCTCCGGCGACCCTCGTCATGACCGGTTCCGGCGAACGGATCGTGCTTCGGTTCCGGGCCGCCCATCCCGCCAAGGTCCTGCTCTACCTGTCATCCGCCGATACGTCGCGGTGGCACGTCTCCGTCGACGTCGAAGACGGCGCGGAAGCGACCCTCTCGTGCTTCATCCTGGGATCGACGCGCAACGCCTCCTTCGATCGGCGGTATGCGATCGGCGAAGCAGCCAGCCTCGACCTCTCCACCTTCCTCCTGAACGGCGGAACCACGACCGTCGCCGACCATGCGGTCATTTCCGGAGCCCTTGGCGCGTTTCGCGCCGAGACGCTCGCGGTCCTCACTGCGGACGATCGGCTCGCGGCCGTCCAAGACGTCCGCCATCTCGCCCGATCGACGACTTCGTCGATCGTGAATTCGCTCGTGGCCGCCGGTTCGGCGACGATCGGGTTCGACGTGACCGGCGCGATCGGAAAGGGGAACGCCGGATCCGACTGCAAGCAGTCCAACCGCGGCGTCCTTCTCGGCGAGAAGGCCGTGATCGAAGTCTCGCCGAAACTGCTCATCGACGAATTCGACGTCCAGGCGGGACACGGCTGCGCGATCGGCCGCGTGAACGCCGACGAACTCTACTACCTCACGTCGAGGGGACTCGACGAAACGACCGCGAAGCGGCTCGTCGTTTCCGGCTACGTCGCGCCCTTCGTCGCGAAGATCGACGATCCGTCGATCCGCCGGAACGTCGAGAAAATGCTCTCCACGAAACTCGGAGGTGACATCTGATGGAAAGGAATCCCTGGCGCGAACTGTTTCCGCAGCTGTCCGGAAAGGACGAGGCGTTCCTCGACAGCGCCGCGTCTTCGCTGAAGCCGCGTTCCGTGATCGCCGCCGTCGACCACTACTACAACGACCTGTCGGTGAACATCCATCGCGGGATGTACAAGTCGAGCTACGAGGCGACGATGCTCTACGAGGAAGCCCGGGCGAAGGTCGCGGCCTTCATCGGTGCGGACGAATCCGAAATCGTCTTCCTGCGCGGCGCGACCGCCGCGCTCAATCTCGTCGCGACTTCCTTCGGCCTTGCCCGACTCCAGGCGGGCGACGAGATCATCGTCTCCGAACTGGAACACCACTCCTCGTTTCTGCCATGGCAGGCGGTCGCCGCGAAGACGGGCGCGAAACTCGTCTTCGTGCCGCTCGACGCCGAGAAGCGGATCACCGTCGACGCCTTCCGTTCGGTACTGACAAAACGGACCCGGGTGGTCGCCCTCACCTACGTCTCCAACGTGATGGGATACGTCACGCCGCTTTGCGAGATCGTCCCCATCGCCCGTTCCGTCGGGGCCGTCGTCGTCGCCGACGCCGCCCAGGCGGTCCAGCACCTGACGATCGACGTGAAGGCGCTCGACGTCGATTTCCTCGCCTTCTCCGGACACAAGATGCTCGGCCCGACCGGCATCGGCGTGCTCTACGGGAAGTCCGCCCTGCTCGCCGGCATGGAGCCGATCGAATACGGCGGCGAGATGATCGACGACGTCGCGAAGGACCGTTCGACCTGGAAGGACGCGCCCTACAAGTTCGAATCGGGGACGATGCCGATCGCATCTGCGATCGGGCTCGGCGCCGCCGTCGACCTGATCCGGTCGATTGGGATTCCGACGATCGAGGACCACGTCGTTCGGATCCGCCGCTACGCCTACACGCAGCTCAAGAAGATTCCGGGCATCGTCATCTACAATCCGACCGCCGACACCGGCACGATCGCCTTCAACGTCGAAGGCGTCCATCCCCACGACGCGGCGACCTTCTTCGCGGAGAAGAACGTCTCGCTGCGCGCCGGGCACCACTGCGCGCAGCTCCTGATCAGGGCGCTCGGCATCGAAGCGTGCCTGCGCGCTTCGTTCTATCTCTACAATTCGTACGCCGACTGCGACCGCCTGGTCGAGACGGCACGGGAAGCCGTCGCCTTCTTCAAGGGTGTCGGCTTCTAGGAGGACGCCATGGCCGAACTCGACAACCTGTACCGCGAGGTCATCCTCGAACACTACAAGAATCCCCGCAACAAGGGGCTCTCGCAGGACCCCGGCTACGTCACCGTCCACATCAAGAACCCCTCGTGCGGCGACGACATCACGATCCAGACCCTCTTCGACGGCGACGTCGTGAAGGATTGCCGGCACGAGGGCCACGGCTGCAGCATCTGCTGCTCGTCGGCTTCGGTCCTGACCGAGACCATGGTCGGAAAGACGCTGAAAGAATCGAAGACGATCGCCGAGAACTATCTCGCGATGGTCTCGAACAAGCCGTTCGATCCGACCGTCGACCTCGAAGAGGCGACCGTCTACGCCGGCGTGCGACAGTTTCCGGCGCGCGTGAAATGCGCCTCGATCGCCTGGCAGGCGTTCCTGAAGACGATAACCGACAGAAACTAGGTGAGACCATGGCGGAAGCCAGGAAGCCGGACGCGGAGAGCGTCGTCGGCGAGTACAAATACGGCTTTTCCACGGAAGCGAAGACCGTCTACCAGACGGGACGCGGCCTGTCCGCCGACGTCGTCCGCGCGATTTCCGCGATCAAGGGCGAACCGGCGTGGATGACGGAGACCCGCCTCAAGGCCTACGAGGCCTTCCTGAGCAAGCCGAACCCGACCTGGGGGCCCGACCTCTCGGGCATCGACTTCTCCGACATCGTCTACTACATCAAGTCCTCCGCGAAGGTCGAGAAGGACTGGAAGGACGTTCCCGAATCGATCAAGGACACCTTCTCCAAGCTCGGCATCCCCGAAGCCGAGCAGAAGTACCTCGCCGGGGTGACGACCCAGTTCGAATCCGAGGCCGTCTACCACAGCACGATCCAGGAGCTGCAGGACGCGGGCGTGATCTTCCTCGATACCGACTCCGCGCTCCGGGAGTATCCGGAGATCCTCAAGGCGTATTTCGGGAAAGCCGTCCCCTTCACCGACAACAAGTACGCCGCCCTCAACACCGCGGTGTGGAGCGGCGGCTCGTTCATCTACTTCCCGAAAGGCGTGAGGATCGAGAAGCCGCTGCAGTCGTACTTCCGCATCAACTCCGAGAAGATGGGGCAGTTCGAACGGACCCTGATCGTCGTCGAGGAGGGCGCCTCGCTCAACTACGTCGAAGGCTGCACCGCGCCGATCTATTCGTCCGATTCGCTCCATGCGGCGGTCGTCGAGATCTTCGTGATGGAGAACGCGTACTGCCGCTACTCGACGGTCCAGAACTGGTCGACGAACATCATCAACCTCGTCACCAAGCGTGCCGTCGTCGAAACCCGCGGCCACATGGAGTGGATCGACGGGAACATCGGCTCGGGTCTCAACATGAAATACCCCTCCTGCATCCTCAAGGGCGACTACGCCAAGGGGACGACGATCTCGATCGCCTTCGCCGGCAAGGGACAGCACCAGGACACCGGCGCGAAGATGATCCACATCGGCCGGAACACGACCTCCACGATCGTCTCCAAGTCGATCGCGGCCAAGGGCGGAAAGGTCAACTACCGCGGCCTCGTGACCCAGGGACCGCGCGCCGTCGACGCCCGAAGCAAGGTCGAATGCGACACCATCATCCTCGATGCGGAGTCGTCCTCGGACACGCTGCCGACGAACGTCGTGAAGAACTTCCGCGGCCAGATCGAGCACGAGGCGACGGTCTCGAAGGTTTCCGAGGCCGAACTCTTCTACCTGATGAGCCGCGGTCTGACGGAAGCCCAGGCGACCGAGATGATCGTGATGGGATTCATCGAACCCTTCGCGCGCGAGCTGCCGATGGAATACGCCGTCGAACTCAACCAGCTGATCAGGCTCGAGATGACCGGTTCGATCGGATGACGAAACAACGCCATAAGGCGTTGTTTTTTCGATTCGACGAGCGATTGCGATGTAAATAAACGCCGGATTTGCGCGCTATTTTTGGGGAATGGCCTTTATCTTTCGGGATTCTTGTGATAGAATGTTCCAAAAAGGCGGTGCTCATTATGAAACTGGTATTGGCGATCGTTTCGAACGAAGATGCGAGCAAGGTCATCAAGACGCTCATCAAGGAAGGCTTTTTCGTGACGAAGCTGGCGACCACCGGCGGATTCCTCATGAGCGGCAACACGACGATCCTCGTCGGCGTGCAGGACGACCAGGTCGACAAGTGCGTCCAGGTCATCAGCGAGATGTCGAAACGCCGCACCAAGCTGGTTCCGAACGCGATTTCAAGCGAATTCGGGATCTTTTCCTCGACGCCCGTCGAGGTCCAGGTCGGCGGCGCGACGATCTTCGTCATGGACGTCGACCAGTTCATCAAGGCCTGATACGCACCTTTCCGAACCGGACCGCGGTGATCGCGGTCCGGTTTTTGTTTTCCATGAATGCTGTTTACATGGATGCGTCGCATATGGTATAATAACATCATGTATACGGTTACATACCCGAGGTAATTCCATGACCAGACATCTCAGCACGCTTCAGCCGGACGGCCGCTTCACCCTCACCGAAGCCGACGGGATCAGCCACCTCTATCTGCCGCTTTTCAACGAATCCGGAATGATGTCGGCGATCACGCCGCGCCTCGGCGGCGACCTCAAGGTCGACCAGAACCGCTTCGCCATCGCCCCCGCGACCCAGGAGACGATGAACGATCCGGAAAACTGCCGCAACGTCTTCCTGCTCGTCGACGGCGAACTCTACAACGCCACCGGCAACACCCCCCGCCAGCGGCTTCATCCGGACAAGGTCGAACTCGAGGTCGGGCTGCTCTACCAGAGCGTCACGCGCTCGAACGCGTCGTTTTCGGTCTCGGTCGTCTCCTTCGTCCCGTCCGTCGCCGAAGCCGTCGAACTGCACCGCATCCATTTCACGAACGTGAGCGGTCGGACCCTCTCCGTCCGCCCGGTCCTGGCGTTTCCGCTCTATGGGCGGAGCGCCGACAACATCCGCGACCATCGCCACGTGACGACGCTGCTCAACCGCGTCCACGTCCTCAGGGGAGGCGTGGTCAACGAACCGACGCTGTCCTTCGACGAACGCGGCCATCTCGAGAACCGGACCGCCTACGGCGTGTTCGCCGTCTCCGACCGCCATCCCGAGATCGCCGACCGCTGGCCGATCCTCGAGGAGTTCGCCGGCGAGGGGGGCGACCTCTTCTATCCCGCCGTCCCGCGCGGGGACGCCCGCTCGCCCCATCGGCCCGGCACCGTCGCGGAAGGCTACGAAGCCCTCGGCGGACTCGGGTTCTCGACCGTTTCGCTTGCGCCCGGCGAGTCGTTCTCGATCGTCGCCGGTTACGTCGTCGCGGATGGCGTCGACGCGGTCGTGGAGATCGCCGCGCGCCGGATGACGCTCTCGGCCTTCGATTCCCTCCTGCAGGCGACGAAGGACCACTGGACCCGCGCAACCGCGTCCGTCGCCATGAATCTCTCGTCCCCCGAACGATCCGGCTGGCTCCGCTGGGTCGGACTCCAGCCGGTGATGCGCCGCATCTACGGCTGTTCCTTCCTGCCGCACCACGATTACGGCCGCGGCGGCCGCGGCTGGCGCGACCTCTGGCAGGATTCGCTCGCGCTCACGCTGCTCGATCCCGCCTCGGCGCGCGCCGGCATCGTCAACAACATCCGCGGCGTCCGCATCGACGGAACGAACGCGACCATCGTCGGCACGGAACCCGGAACCTTCGTCGCCGACCGCAACAACATCGTCCGCGTCTGGTCCGACCATGGCGCCTGGCCCTTCCTCACGATCGACTTCTACGTGCAGCGCACCGGCGACGTCGCCGTCCTGTTCGAGAAGACGCCGTACTGGAAGGACAAGTTCGGCTGTTATACGAAGGCGATCGACGGTCGGTTCGTCCAGAACGGATCGAACCTCCTTACCGACGCCGCCGGCAAGGTCTACGAAGGCACGATCCTCGAGCATCTGATCCTCGAAAACGTCGTCCCCTTCTTCAATGTCGGCGGGCACGGATGCGTCCGGCTCGAGGGCGCCGACTGGAACGACGGCATCGACATGGCGCAGGATAACGGCGAGACGGTAGCCTTCACGGCGATGTACGCCGGCAACCTCGCGCGCCTCGCCGACCTTCTCGACCATCTCCGCAGGACCAGGAATCTGCTTTACGTCGAACTTCCGAAGGAAGCCGCGAAACTCTTCGGGAAACTCGAGAAGCCGCTCGTCGGCACGCCCGCGGATCTTCATGCGGTGCGCGACGACTACTTCGCCTCCGTCCTGGGGACGCCTTCGGGCGAAATCGTCCGGTTGAACGTGATCGACCTGATCGGCGACCTCAAGGGCAAGGCCAGGCACTGGCGGCGGATCCTGAACGAGCAGGAATGGATCGACGCCGGCGACGGCGAGGGATGGTACAACGGCTATTACGACGACCACGGACGCGCGGTCGACCACCACGGCCCCGACGGCGACCGGATGACGCTCACCGGCCAGGTCTTCCCGCTCCTCGCGGGTCTCGTCCCGGCCGAACGCGTCCCGGCGATCGTGCGGGCGGTCAACCGCCTCCTGAAGGATCCCGGGAACGGACTGATCCGGCTCAACACCGACTTCTCCCATTCGGGACTGAGGCTCGGCCGCTTCGCCGGCTTCGCCTACGGCCACAAGGAGAACGGCGCGTTCTTCTCCCACATGGACGTGATGTACGCCTACGGGCTCTTCGCGGCCGGATTCCCGACCGAAGGCAACGCGGTCCTATCGGCGCAGTACGCCTACATGGCCGATGTCGACCGCGCCCGCATCCTCCCGGGCATTCCGGAATACGTCGATGCCCGCGGGCGCGGCGTCTACCATTACCTCACCGGTTCGGCGGCGTGGACCGTGATCGCCTACATCGAGCGGATCTTCGGGATCCGCGGCGTCTACGGCGACATCGCGATCGAGCCGCGGCTCGAGGCCTCGCACTTCGACGGCGGCGAGGCGTCCTGCGCCTTCATCGCCGGCGGCCGCCTCTGCCGCCTCGTCGTCAGGAATCCGGAACAGCGTGAACTCGGACGATACGTCGTCCGGACCGTCGAGATCGACGGCAGAATTCAGGAGATCGGCGCTTCGTCATTCACCGTCGCCCGCAAGGACTGCGAGCGCGGCGTGACGATCACGGCGACCCTGGGAAAGGCGGCTTGACATGAAGAAGTACATCCTCGAATGGGCGGACGAGTTCGACCGCGCGGGCAAACCCGACCCGCAGAAATGGAACTACGACGTCGGACAGAAGAAGTGGGGCAACGGCGAACTGCAGTACTACACCGCCGGCGACAACGCCGACGTGCGCGATTCGCAGCTTCTGATCCGCGGGGTCATCGAACCCTATCTCGACGCGCCCTACAGTTCGGCGCGCCTCACCACCTACGAGCGCAAGCACTTCCAGTACGGGCGTATCGCCGTTTCGGCGAAGCTTCCTTCGGCGAAGGGTTCGTGGCCGGCGATCTGGATGATGCCGACGGACAAGAAGGCCGGGATCCCCTGGCCGCTCTGCGGCGAGATCGACATCATGGAACACGTCACGACCCACTTCGGGACGATCCACGTGAGCCTGCACACTGACCTCTACAACCACGTGAAGCGCACCCAGCGCACGCATTTCGAACCGGTCGAGGGAATCACGACCGGATTCCACGAGTACGCGATGGACTGGACCCCCGAATACATCGAGTTCTTCGTCGACGGGAAGTCGTTCCAGAAGTATGAGAAGAACGCACCCGGCTACGAGGCCGGCGAGCGCGGGTGGCCCTTCGACAAGCCCTACTACCTGATCCTGAACCTCGCGATCGGCGGCACGTGGGGCGGCGCGATCGATCCGGCGCAGTATCCCGCCGAGTTCGCCATCGACTACGTCCGCTACTACCGCATCGAAGAATGACGAGA
This sequence comes from Candidatus Izemoplasmatales bacterium, assembly GCA_041649275.1. NCBI lineage: Bacteria > Bacillati > Mycoplasmatota > Mollicutes > Candidatus Izemoplasmatales > Candidatus Izemoplasmatales bacterium. The sequence goes on along the minus strand of JBAZNL010000015.1, from coordinate 29,059 downwards.
AGGCCTTCAGGGCCTTTTTTCTTCGCGCGCACGCCCGAATAGGGTTGAATTCGAGCGCATTTCGGGATATAATGTCATTATGTAAACAGTTACATACATGGATGGAGGAACCCCCCTATGATCAGAACCGTCGTCACCGCCAAGGATACCGACCTGCGCCTTTCCGAGGTCGAGAACCTCGTCGGCGCCGCCACCGAGGCGCCCGCGATCACGCTCGATCCGAGCGTCCGCTACCAGACCATCGCCGGATTCGGCGGCGCCTTCACCGAGTCCGCCTGCTACAACCTCTACCGCGTCTCGCCGGAAGTCCGCGAGCAGGCGATCCGGCTCTACTTCGACCCCGTCGAGGGGATCGGCTACAGCCTCGGCCGGGTCTCGATCCACGGCTGCGACTTCTCGCTGTCGAGCTACACCTACATCGAGGAGGGCGACGCCGAACTCGCCACCTTCGACATCGCCCGCGACCGCAAGTACGTGATCCCCGTCGTCCTGGCCGCGGAACGGATCGCCGGGAAGCCGATCGGCCTCCTCGGCTCGCCGTGGACGCCGCCCGCCTTCATGAAGGACAACAACTCGCCGATCCGCGGCGGCCATCTCCTCGAACGGTACGCCGACGCCTGGGCGCGCTATTACGTGCGCTTCGTCGAGGAATACCGCAAGGCCGGACTCACGGTCAAGTGGATCTCGGTGCAGAACGAGCCGCAGGCGGTGCAGCGCTGGGATTCCTGCATCTATTCGGGCGAGCAGGAGCGCGACTTCGTGAAGAACCATCTCGGACCGACGGTCGCCGCCTCGGACGTCGCCGACGTCGGGATCATGGTCTGGGACCACAACCGCGACGTGATGGTCGAGCACGTGACGCCGATCCTGAACGATCCGGAGGCCGCGAAATACGTCTGGGGCATGGCCTTCCACTGGTACGTCTCCGAAGCCTTCGGAAACGTCGGCCGGACGCACGACCTCTGGCCCGACAAGCACCTCATGTTCACCGAGGGGTGCGTCGAGAACTTCCACATGCACAAGTACACCTGGGAGTCCGGCGAACGCTACGCCCGCAACATCATCGGCGACCTCTCGAACTGGTGCGAGGGCTGGATGGACTGGAACCTCTGGCTCGACAACCTCGGCGGACCGAACCACGTGAACAACGTCTGCGACGCCCCGATCATCCTCGACGTCTTCCCCGAGAAGATCATCCTCGAATCCTCCTACTACTACATCGGCCACTTCTCCAAGTTCGTGCAGCCCGGCGCGGTCCGGATCGCATCGAAGAACGACCATCCCTCGCTTTCGGCGATCGCCTTCGAGAATCCCGACGGAACCGTCGCGCTGGTCGTGATGAACGCCACGAAGAACGCGCAGACATACCTTCTCGACGGCATCGGCGAACGCCGTTCCGTGCAGTCGCCAGCCCGGTCGATCACGACCGTGCTGGTCTCGAGGTAGCCCATGGAGAAGATCCGCGCCGTCAACCTCGGCGGCTGGTTCGTGCTCGAGCGCTGGATGAGTCCGGCGCTTTTCGACGCTTCGCCGGTCCCGATCCCGAAGCAGTGCGAAACCTCGTTCGTGACCCATCACCCCGACGCCGCGACGGCGCTCGCGGAGCACTGGCGGACCTGGATCACGACAGACGACATCCGCTGGCTCAGGGCGCAGGGGATCAACCTCGTCCGGATTCCGATCCCGTGGTGGCTCTTCCCCGACCGCTTTCCCGCGGAATATCCTTACCATTCGCCGCTTGCCTTCCTCGACGCCGCGCTCGACTTCATCGCCGCCGAAGGGATGCGGGTGATGCTCGACCTGCACACCGCCCCCGGATCGCAGAACGGCTTCGACAACGGCGGGATCGACGGCGTGCTCTCGTGGCATCTCGATCCGAAGAACGTCGACGTCACCGTCGCCGTCCTCGGCGAGATCGCGAAGCGCTACCGCGACCATCCCGCGCTCCATTCGATCCAGGTCCTGAACGAACCGCACTGGACGATCCCGCTTCAGTTCCTCGGCGAATTCTACGACCGGGCCTACGCCGTGCTTCGCACGATCCTGCGTCCGGAGACGATGATCGTCTTCCACGACGGCTTCCGGTTCGACCCCTGGGAGGACTTCTTCGCCGCCCGCCGATGGAAGAACGTCGCCCTCGACACGCACCTCTACCAGTGCTTCAACCCCCGCTTCCACACGATGAAGGCGGAGGAGTTCCTCCATTTCCCCGAGACCCTTCTTCCCGATCTCGAACGGATAGAGCGGACGATTCCGGTGATCGTCGGCGAATGGAGCCTCGGCGCCCATCGGATCGCCTTCGACGGCACGCGCGAGGAGTTCGAGCGGCGGTTCGCCCGAAGCCAGATGGACGCCTACGGCCGGCTGTCCGGCTGGGTGTTCTGGTCCTACCGGATCGCCGAACGGGACAGCGGCTGGAACTTCCGCTCGCTCGTCGAGCGCGGAATCCTCGAACCATGAGGCGCATCCTGATCCTGCTCGTCGCGGCGATGGCCGCGGCGGCGACGATCTCCTGCGGCGGCACGACGACGGCGCAAGTGCCGACGACGGCGCCGACCACGACCGTGCCGCCTTCGACCACGCTCGACTTCTCCGCGATCCCGGTGACGGCCGTCGCCACCAACAAGGCGAACCGGTTCCAGGACCTCGCCGGCATCGCCGCCTGGACCGACGCGACGTCGGGCACGCTCTCGGTCGACGACCTCGTCGGGTACGAGCCCTACCGGGGCACCGGCGCCGCCCTCACCTACGCGGCCGCCTGGGTGATCGACCAGTCGCCGCAGCGCGACGAGATCATCGAGTACCTCTTCGGCGAGGACGGACTGCACGTCCAGCTCGTCCGTCTCTGCATCGGCGCTTCCGACTTCACGACCGCGGCGGCAGGCCACTACACCTACGACGACACCGTCGGAAACGTCGCCGATCCGGACCTTTCGGAGTTCTCGATCGAGAAGGACCGGATCATCGTCGAGATCCTCCAGGATGCCCTTGAGATCAACCCCGACATCGTCTTCATGGCCGCGCCGTGGAGCGCCCCTGCCTGGATGAAGACGAACAAGAGCCTCTACGGCGGAAGCCTCGCCGTCGCCCACTACGGCGCCTACGCGCAGTATCTGATCCGCTACCTCGAAGCCTACGCCGACGCCGGCATCGACATCGACTACCTTTCCGTTCAGAACGAACCCTACTACGCCCCCGGCGACTATCCGGGCATGACGTGGTCGGTGGAGACGACCAAGACCTTCATCCGCGACCATCTCGGCCCCGCCCTGGAGATGGCCGGCCGTGACGTCCGGATCATGATCTGGGATCACAATCCCGTCGACAACGCCGGCAACCTGATCGACTTCCCCGTGCGCGTCCTCCAAAGCGCGGAGACCGCCGCCTACGTCGGCGCGATCGGGGTCCACTGCTATACCGGCGACGACCGCGACATGGCCGACTTCCTCGACAACCTCCGCGAGAACGCCCCCGACGTCGAGGTCTTCATGACCGAATGCACCGCCAGCACCTCCTACACCGACCTCGAACAGAACATGGAATGGTCAATCCGGCGGATGTACGTCGGCGCGTATGCCCGTCACGCCGTCGGCACGACCTACTGGAACCTCGCGCTCGACCCGCTCGGCGCGACCCACCTCGGCGGCTGCGGGAACTGCACCGGCCTCGTCTCGGTCATGCCCGCGTCGTATCGGACCGAGGCCGACGGCTACGTCACCGCCCATTTCGCGCGCTACGTCCGCGTCGGCGCGACGCGGATCTCGGTCCGCAGCTTCAACTCGAACGTCCTCGCCGTCGGCTATCTCGACGACGCCGGAACCATCTCCCTCGTCGTCTGGAACGACGCCGCCGCGCGTGGCGTGACGATCCTCTGGCGAGGCAGGCGAACCACCGTCCCGATGCCGGCGAACGCCCTCGTCACCGTGCGTTGGACCATCCCAGAAACGGAGTAGACCGATGAAGAAGATCCTGATCCTGTCCGTGGCGGCGACCCTCGTCCTCGCCGTCCTGTCCTGCACTCCGGCGACGACCGGAACCACCCTTTCGCAAACCGCCGCGACCACCGCGACCACCGCGGCGACGGAAACGACCACGCTTCCGACGACCTTTCTGACCGATGAACAGGAGGTCTCCTACGAAGGCTCCTACTGCGACGAACTCGCAGTCGACGCCGACTACGTGGAGAACCTGCTGGACTCCATGACCCTCGCCGAGAAGGCGGGGCAGATGCTTCAGGCGGAGAAGAACGGCGCCTCGGCCGCCGACGTCCGCGACTACAACCTCGGTTCGATCCTCTCCGGCGGCGGCTCCGCCCCCGCGAACAACCAGGCCTCCGAATGGTACCTGATGTACGAAGGCTTCCAGAACGCCGCCCTCCAGTCGTCCTCGGGAATCCCGATCATCTACGGCGTCGACGCCGTCCACGGGCACAACAACGTCTACGGCGCGACGATCTTTCCGCACAACATCGGCCTCGGCGCCGCCAACGACCCCGAACTGATGACCCGGATCGGCACGATCGTCGCCCGCGAGGTGCGCGTCACCGGCATCAACTATACCTTCGCGCCGGCCGTATCGGTGGTGCAGAACGTCGGCTGGGGCCGGTCCTATGAGTCCCTTTCCGAGTCCTCCGAGGTCGTTTCGAACCTCGCCGGCGCCTACGTCGAGGGTCTCCAGCGTTACTGCGTCGCCTCCTCGGCCAAGCATTTCCTCGCCGACGGCGGTACCGACGGCGGCGACGACCAGGGAAATGCGACCCTGACGGAAGCGCAGGTCCGCGCGATCCATCTCGCTCCCTACGAAGCGGCCATCGAGGCCGGGGTCTACACGATCATGGTCTCCTACAGTTCGATCAACTGGGCGAAGATGCACGCGAGCGAGTATTGGATCACCGACGTCCTGAAGGACGAAATGGGCTTCACCGGATTCGTGATCTCCGACTACAACGCGATCCACCAGCTCTCCGGATCGTACTACGACCAGATCGTCGCGTCCGTCAACGCCGGCGTCGACATGCTGATGGAACCGTTCGATTGGAAAGCCTGCATCCAGAACATCGTCCTCGCCGTCCAGCAGGGCGACATCGCGATGGCCCGCATCGACGACGCCGTCCGTCGGATCCTGACGATCAAGTACAAAATGGGACTCTTCAGCGATGATTTCTACGACGAAGCGACCGGCGACTACTACCGTCTCGGCGCCGGCGCGAACTTCTACACCGACGAGAACCGCGGCGTCGCCCGCGAGGCGGTCCGCAAATCGCTCGTCCTGCTCAAGAACGACAACGGCGCCCTGCCGCTTCGCGACGACGTCGACGTCGCCGTCCTCGGCGAAGGCGCGGACAACATCGGCCTGCAGTGCGGCGGATGGACGATCTCCTGGCAGGGAGACGACGCCCGTCGTCTGACGCGCGGCGTCACGATCCTGGCGGGCATCCGCGAACGGATCGCCGCCGGCACCGGAACCGCCTATACCGACGCGGAAGACGCCGACGTCATCGTCGCGGTCCTGTCGGAACTGCCCTACGCCGAATTCAACGGGGACGCGACGAGCCCGAGCCTGACGGGATCGACCGCGCATCCCGGGAACGCCGACCTCCTGCAGCAGCTCCTGATCGCGAAATCGGAGGGCAAGACGATCATCGGACTCATCCTGTCGGGACGGCCGCTGCTCGTCACGAGCCAGCTGTCGATCTTCGACGCGCTCGTCGCCTGCTGGCTGCCGGGATCGGAAGGCGGTCACGGCATCGCCGACGTGCTCTACGGCGACTACGACTTCACCGGCAGACTGTCGGTCACGTGGCCGCGCTATTCCGCGGGATTCGGCATGAACGTCAACGCGACCGTTTACGACGCGTCGAAAGTGCTGTATCCGTTCGGATACGGACTCGACTACAAGGAGGATTGACATGGACCTCGAGCGGATCTTCGAACAACTCACGCCCGCCGAGAAGGCGACCCTCCTCACCGGCAAGAAGAACTGGTGGCTGAACGGCGTTCCGCGCCTGGGCATCCGCGACTTCATGGTGGGCGACGGTCCGCACGGCCTGCGCGCCTACAAGGATCCCGGCGAACGCGACGGCCATCCCGTGACGCGGATGCCGGCGACGGCCTTCCCCTCGGCTTCGCTTCTGTCCTCGACCTGGAACGCCGACCTGATCGAACGGGTCGGTGCGGTGATCGGCGCGGAATGCAACCACTATCGGGTCGACGTCATCCTCGGCCCCGGCGTCGACGGCAAGCGGAGCCCCCTGGGCGGCCGCAACTTCGAATACTACAGCGAGGATCCCTTCCTCTCCGGCAAGATCGGCGCGGCCTTCGTGCGCGGCGTCCAGTCGACCGGGGTCGGCACCTCGGTCAAGCATTTCGTCCTGAACGAACAGGAGACGATGCGCCGATTCGTCTCCTCCGACGTCGACGAACGCACCTTCCGCGAACTCTACGCCGCACCCTTCGAAACGATCGTCCACGAGGCCGACCCGACCACGATCATGGCCTCGTACAACAAGATCGACGGCTGCTATGCGGCCCAGAACCGCCGCCTCCTCGAGGACGTCCTGCGGCGCGAGTGGGGCTACCGCGGCATCGTCATCTCCGACTGGGGCGGGGTGCAGGACAAGCGCGCCTCGGTCCTCGCCGGCCTCGACGTCGAGATGCCGGAGTCCGAATGGAAGGACGCGTTCATCCGCGACGTCGTCGACGGCAAGTACCCGATGGATCGGATCGATGCCGCCGTGAAACGGATCCTCGCGGTCTATGACCGCCTGCTGGCGAACCCGAACCACGGGAAGCCGGCGGACTTCGCGCACGGCCACGAGGTCGCGCGTGAAGCCGCCCGCGAGGGCATCGTCCTTCTCCGGAACGAAGGCGGGATCCTGCCGCTCGATCCGGCCGCGGACGTCCTTGTCCTCGGATCCTACGCGAAGGAACCGCGGATGAACGGCGGCGGCAGTTCGGAACTGAAGCCGTGGAAGATGGAGAATCCCCTCGAGGCGATCTCCGCATACGCCGAAACGACGTTCTTCGACGGGTACGAGGCGACCACGGAGATCCTGGCGGCGGCCCGCAAGGCCGCGGCCGTCGTGATCTTCACGGGGACGACGCCGGCGATCGAGAGCGAAGGCCACGACCGCGCCGACATGCGTCTGCCCGACGAGCAGGTCGCCTTCGTCGCCGCCGTCGCGACGGTCCAGCCCCGCGTCGTCGTCGTGAACGCATCGGGCTCGGCCGTCGAGACCGCGCCGTTCGACGACATGGTCGGCGCGCTGATCCAGTCGTGGTTCGGCGGTTCCGCCGCGGGCGTGCCGATCGCCGAGATTCTGTTCGGCGCCGTCAATCCTTCCGGCAGGCTGTCCGAGACCTTCCCGATCCGCGTCGAGAACACCCCGACGTATCCCTGGTTTCCGGGCAGGGGGGACCACGCGCCCTATCGCGAGGGTCTCTTCACCGGCTACCGCTTCTACGACACCTTCCGGATTCCCGTCCGTTACCCCTTCGGCTTCGGACTGTCCTACACCGCGTTCGCCTATTCCGATCTTCGGGCGTCGCGCTCGACGATGCGAAACGGCGACGTCCTCGAGGTCTCCCTCAGCGTCGCGAACGTCGGCGGCCGCGCCGGGAAGGAGACCGTCCAGGCATACGTCCGTCCCCTCCGCTCGGCGGTGGTGCGACCCGACAGGACGCTCCGCGGCTTCGCCAAGGTCGCGCTCGAACCGGGCGAGACGAAACGGGTGGCGCTCACGTTCTCCGATCGCGATTTCGCGCACTGGGAAGAGACCGCCGGCTTCGTCGTCGCCTCGGGCGACTACGAGATCCTGATCGGGGCGTCCGTGGAGGACATCCGTCTCCGGACGACCGTCCGCTTCGATTCGGGGGACGTCTTCGGCGACCCCCTCACCGTCGAACATCCCGTCCGGGCATGGCTCGACCATCCGTCGGGAGGACCTCGCCTGGAGCGGTTCATGGCCGCCACGCGGAAGCTCGACTGGTGGGAATTCGAGGATCCGCTGGGCCGCGTGATCCGGAGGATCATGAAGGAAAACGGCATGGACGACGGGGAATACGAGAAGATTCTCGCCTCGCTCGGCCGCTGACGCCGGTGCCATCCCCTTTCCGAATGTCGTAAAAATTTATGTAACCAATTACATAATGCTATTGAAAACGTTTTTTTCGAATGATATAATAATCCTGTACGGTAAGAAAAACCAACTTCAACAAGGAGGAAATATGAAGAAGTTTATCGGCTTGTTTCTTCTGGCCGCGTTCGCCACGGTCCTCATCGCTTGCGACAACACGGATCTGACGACGACCGGGGGATCCAACACGACGACCATCGACGTGACCAGCATCGTTTCGGACACGGGCCTCGACCCCAACGTCGAAGGCATCGTCGACATCGTGCTGTGGAGCGGTTCCGGCGCGACCTACTATGACCTCGGACATCAGGACCTGACCGCCGACGACCTGCCGGCGCAGAACGATGCGGCCGCATACGCCGTCGCCAAGGCCTTCAACGCGATCTATCCGAACGTCACGATCAACGGCTACTTCCGCTCCGGCGGACCCGACGGCTGGTCGCAGGTCCTCGAGACCTACCGCGACGACAACGGCCGGTTCCCGGCGGTCTGGGCGTCCCGCTTCCTTTCCGACGACGTCGAGAAGGGCCTCGTCGCCGACCTTTCCCGGTTCGAGGACGACCCGCTCTACCAGATGCTGAACCCGAGCATCATGAAGATGATGAACTATTACGGCTTCCAGGCCGGCCTGCCGCAGTACATCCTGCCGTGGGGCATGTACGTGAACAAGACGCTCGCCGACGAACAGGGCATCGTCATGCCGGGTCCGGATTGGGACATCGACGAATACACCGAATTCGTCTCGAACTATTCGACGGAGACCGACAACCTGTACTTCGGCGCGATGGACGTCCCGCTCCGCCTGATCGAAAGCGGCACGAACACGATCACCGAACAGCTTCACAACTATGACGGCGGCGATTCCTTCATCGACCTCAACTCGACCGAAGTGCGCGGCATGATCCATTACCTCCACGACTGGGCCGGAAGCTCCTTCTGGGGCCTCTACGACATCGAGACGGAAACCCTCGGCGCGGAACTCGCCGCCGCCTCCGGACCGCTCCATCAGCTCAACACGACGCTCGGCTGGGACTACAACTTCTTCCGCGAAGGCTATCTCCTGACGCTCGAGTACGAACCGTGGATGATGGGCGACTGCGCCGATCCGGACGGATCCGCGCCGTGCATCATGGACGACTGGGACATCTATCCGCGTCCCGCCACCGACTACAACGACAACACCATCGGCGTCGTCCTCGACCCGATGGCGGTCTACAACTACTGCATCGACGACGGCGACCTCGCCTGCTCGGCGGAAGAGGAGCTCAAGATCCAGATCGCCTACACGTTCGCGATCTTCTGGTGCGCCGACAACCGTTCCTTCTACGAGCGTTCCGAACAGATGTATTCGACGACCGACACCGAGAGCGGCGAAGTCTATTACAGCTCCGCGCTGAACGACTCCTTCCCGGCCGTCACCGGCGAGATGTTCGACTTCCAGATGGACTACTGGTACAAGCCGGCGAAGCATCAGCGCTTCAACGCCGTGAACAACGACGGCGACTATCTCATGCCGGGCTTCCAGGAAGTGGTGCGGATCTACAACGCGAGCCAGCACTGGGAGGTTTCCGACAAGTCCTTCCCGTGGCAGTATTCCTCCGGCGGACAGACGCTGTTCATCCTGAACGAGTGGCTGAACTACTACAACCCGGACATCAACGGCGGCGTGTCCCGCGACGATGCGGCCTTCGAAAGCACGATCCTGTCGCTTCTGCCGACGTGGAACCAGCTCGTGAACGAGCGCTGGGCGTCCCAGTTCGAGAGTCTGCAGGAAAGCCTGACGATGTACTACGGCTTCACCGAGGACGACTTCAGCAACTGATGACCGAAGAAGGTGTGTTGTATAACACACCTTTTTTTTTCGATTGGTCCCGTTCGCTGTGGACAAGGGCTCCCGAACTATGCTATAATAACCCATATGATACGGCTTACATATCGTGAAATGAATCGATTTTCGTGATCACGGAGGCCCCTATGAGAAGAAAGACAATCATCACGATCCTGATCGCCGCGACGGCCGTCGCCCTCTTTGCGATGGTTTTCAACAATCCGTTCATGTCCTCCGACTATGAGCGCTGGAGCGAGGAGGTCACGGACGAGGAGTACGCCGCGGCGCTGGAACTGCTGCAGTATTCGAACCTCTACGTGAGCCGACGGCCGTATCTCAGCTTCCTCGAGGCGAATGAGATCGTCTACGGCCTGACGGGCGCCGACGCCGTCCTCGAGACCCCCGGAACCGCCGACGACGCAGGCTATTCGGGAACGGCCGTCGACCTTTCCGCGACGAACGAGGCCGTCTACCGCGTGACCGTCGCCGCCACCGGACTCTACCATCTCGCCGTCGATTTCTACGTCCAGCCGTCGGTCCTGAACAACCTCACCGTCTCCGTCCTCGTCGACGGCGTCTACCAGTACGACGAGGCCAGGACGATCGACGTGCCGCTGTTGTGGGCGGACGAGACCAAGGACTTCACCCTCGACACCTACGGCGACGAGTCGCTCCCCGACCAGGTCCGCGTGCTCGGCTGGCGGCGGCTTTCGCTCCAGAACAACACCTATCCGACGACCGAACCGCTGCTCTTCTACCTTGAGGCGGGAGAACACGAGATCGTCGTCCGCAACGTCATGGAGGGGGCCCTCCTCGTCGGGGCGCTCGAAGTCGTCGCGCCGGTCGCGAGACCCGCGTACGCGGCCTACGCCGAAACCGTTCCGGCGGCTCCGGGTGCGTCGGGAATGATCACGATCGATGCGATCGACTATGTCTCGAAGAACTCGTCGTTCGTCCGCCTGTACGCCTTCCAGTCGGCGTCGGTGACGCCTTTCGACGCCGTCGACAAGAAGCTGAACGTATTGAACGGCGCCGCCTGGTACCGTTCCGGCCAGGAGGTCACCTACGCCTTCGAGGTCGAAACCGCCGGCACCTACCGGATCGCCCTCCACTATCTGAACGACAAGGACGAGTTCTCCGTCTTCCGCGCCATCTACCTCGACGGCGAGATCCCCTTCGAGGAGTTCTCCGCCTACGAATTCCGCCAGACGGGCGGCGACGTCTGGGCCAACGAGGTCCTCGGGAACGAGGACGGGGCCTTCTCGCTCTATCTGACCGCCGGGGAGCACGCGATCACCTTCCGCGCCGTCACCAGCCCCGCCGGCACGGTGCTCCGCGACATCCAGCTGCTCGTCGACCACATCAACGCCTTCGCGCTCGACATCCTCTCGATCACCGGGTCGACGATCGACGAGAACCGCCGCTGGGTCTTCTCGGAGTACATCCCCGAGACGGCCTCCTACCTCGAAGCCTACGACACGATCATCCGCCACGCGGTCGTGACGCTTTCCCCGTATTCCGACGAACTCGACCTCTCGTCGACGCTCGCCTACCTGAAGACGGCGGTCAAGCAGCTCGAGGAGGTCCGCCGCGATCCCGACGTGATCCCGCTCTACCTCGACACCCTCTACAGCGGCACCGGATCGATCACGTCGATGCTCGGCGACTCGCTCACCGACGTCACTTCCCAGCCGCTCTACCTCGATGCCGTCTACGTCTACAACGACGATGAGTTCGATCGCGCCAACGCCGATTTCTTCGAACGCCTCGGTACCGGACTCCGGACCTTCTTCGCGTCGTTCTCGGACAAGAAGTACCAGGCGATCGACGATCCCGAGGCGGTGACCGTCTGGGTCAGCCGTTCGCTCATCTACGTCGACCTGATGCAGAAGATGGCCGACGCCCACTTCGCCGGAACCGGCATCGACGTCTCGATCTCGGTGATGCCCGACGCCTCAAAGCTGATCCTCGCAAACGCCGCCGGAAAGACCCCCGACGTCGCCCTCGGACTCGCCTCGTACATGCCCTACGACCTGTCGATCCGCGGCGCGCTCCAGAATCTGACCGAATTCGATGACTTCTGGGATGTCGCCGGTTCGTTCGCGCCCGGCGCCTTCATCCCGTACATCCTCGAGGACGGCGTCTACGCCTTCCCCGAGACGCTCGACTTCAACGCCCTCGTCTACCGCCGCGACACGATGACGAGTCTCGGGCTGTCGATCCCAGACACCTGGGACGACGTCATCGACATGCTGCCGACGCTGCAGCGCAACAACATGAACTTCTACTATCCGACGAGCGGCGGAACCAGCCTCAAGTGGTTCTACCAGACCTCCTCGCTCATCTTCCAGTACGGCGGCACTCTCTACGCCCCCGACGGACTCTCGACGACGATCGACGCCGAGGGATCGTACCGCGGCCTGAAGCTTCTCGCCGACCTGTACACGACGTACAGCCTGCCCTCCTACGTCGCCAGCTTCTACAACTCGTTCCGCTACAACACGCTGCCGATCGGCGTGATCGACTTCGCCACCTACCTGACGCTCAAGAACGCCGCTCCCGAACTGACCGGGCAATGGTCGCTCGGGCTTCTGCCGGGCGTCGAGGACGAGGATACCGGCGAGATCCAGCGCTGGTTCATCGCCAACGGATCGGCCGCGATCATGTTCGGCGACATCGGCGAGGAGAAGAAGAACGAAAGCTGGGAATTCCTCAAATGGTGGATGTCGGCGGCGACGCAGAGCCAGTTCGCCTTCGCCCTGCAGTCGACCTACGGACCCGAATACGTCTGGCTGTCCGGCAACCTCGACGCCGTCGCCAACTCGACGATCGATCCGGTGGACAAGGCCGTCATCCTCGAGATGGTCGCCTGGCTCGCCGACGTGCCCCGCACCCCGGGCCAGTACCTGCTCGAGCGCGGTCTCTCGAACGTCTGGAACACGGTCACGTTCGACGGCACCCCGATCCGGATCGCGATCGACGAGGCCGTGATCGACATCAACCGCGAGATCAAGAAGAAGATGACCGAATTCGGCTACATCGACGCCGACGGCAACGTCCTCGTCCCGTACACCGTGCGGGGTGCGGACTGGGTCGCGGCGCAGATTGCGGCCCATGATGCGGAAGGGGGCGACTGACCATGGCTGAAAACGCGATCCGACGCCTCGGGGAAGCCGGCATGAAGCCGATCCGGGCGCTCCGCGAGAAACTCTCGCCGGCGATGAAGCGGCTTTCCGGGGACAAGGCCTCGACGGTCCTCCTGCTGCTCCCCTACGTCATCCTGTTCTCGCTCTTCATCGTCATCCCGGTGCTCGTCGCGATCGGGCTCTCGTTCACCTACTTCAACGTCATCGAGCGACCCGTGGTCGCCGAGTTCTACGGCTTCGGGAACTACATCATGATCCTGACGCAGGATTCCGTCTTTCTTAGGAATGTTCTGCCGAACACCCTCAAGTACGCGATCATCACCGGTCCCGGCGGCTACGCGCTCTCCTTCCTGATGGCGTGGATGCTGTCGCAGATCCAGGCGACGCCGCGCAAGTTTTTGGCGCTCGCGCTCTACATGCCGTCGATGCTCGGCGGCGTGCTCGTCACCGTCATCTTCCGCACGCTCTTCTCGGGCGACAGTTCCGGCTACATCAACGCCATCCTGCTCAACATGGGCTGGATCGACGTGCCGATCGACTTCCTCCAGTCCGGGAACTACCTGATGCAGATCATGATCTTCGTGACGCTGTGGAGTTCGATGGGCATCGGCTTCCTCTCGATGCTCGCCGGCATCCTGAACGTCAACCGCGAGATGTACGAGGCGGCCTACATCGACGGCATCAAGAACCGCATGCAGGAGATCTTCTACATCACGATCCCGTCGATGAAGCCGCAGATGCTCTTCGGCGCCGTGATGGCGATCGTCGGCGCCTTCAACGCCGGCGGCATCGGCGTCGCGCTGGCGGGATCGAACCCGACCCCGCAGTACGCCGGCCAGCTGATCGTCAACCACATCGACGACTACGGGTTCATCCGCTACGAGATGGGCTACGCCGCGGCGCTGTCGGTCATCCTTTTGCTCATCATCATGCTCTTCTCACGCGTGGTCTACCGCGCGCTGGGCGAGCGGGACTGAGGTGAGACCATGTCCAGCTTCCTCGGTACCCAGATCAACCCCCGCCGTTTCCATCGCTCGCAGCTCAAGTTCTACGCGATCCTCCTTCCGATCAGCCTCTTCATGCTGGTGCCGCTCTTCTATGTCGTCGGCCAGGCGTTCAAGCCGCTGTCGGAACTGTTCCTCTTCCCGCCGCGGCTCTTCGTCCTGAATCCGACGCTCGAGAACTTCTCCAAGCTCCTCCGCACCGCCTCGTCGACGGGCGTGCCGATGTCGCGCTATCTCTTCAACTCGCTGATCGTGACCACGATCACGATCGTCGCCACGCTCCTGATCACGCTGGCGACGGGGTATGCGCTCTCGAAGAAGCGCTTCCGCGCCAAGAAGTTCCTGTTCTCGATCAACCAGACGGCGCTCATGTTCGTCGCGACCGCCGTCGCGATTCCCCGCTACCTCGTCGTCTCGTCGCTCGGACTCACCGATTCCTTCCTCTCCCACATCATCCCGTATCTGGCGATGCCCGTGGGTCTCTTCCTCGTCAAGCAGTTCGTCGACCAGGTCCCCGACGAGCTCCTCGAGGCGGCCAGGATCGACGGCGCGAACGACTGGCACCTGATCACCAAGATCGTCGGTCCGCTCGTCAAGCCGGCGCTTGCGACCGTCGCGATCCTTTCCTTCCAGATGATCTGGAACTCGACCGAGTCTTCGAACATCTACGTGATCGACGAGACGAAGAAGACCTTCGCGTTCTACATGAACTCGCTCGCCGCCTCCAACGCCGGCCCGGCCGGCGTCGGGATCGCGGCCGCCGCCGGACTCGTGATGTTCATCCCCAACCTCGTCATCTTCGTGGTGATGCAGGGCAACGTCATGGACACGATGTCCCATTCGGGCATCAAGTAAGGAGGGACGCGGATGAAAACGTTCAAGAAAATCCTCGCCGTCCTTGCGACGGTCCTCTGCGCCGCGGTGATCGCGGCGACCGCCCCCCGCGTCGAAGCCTCGTCGTCCACGACCTACACGTACGCCTTCGACGAGAACCACCACTTCACCCGCACCCAGGACGCCTATCTTCCCGGCCAGACGCTCACCGGTCTCGGCCTCAAAGCCCCCGCCGACCTCGTCTTCGACGACCTCGGACGGCTCGTGATCGCCGATTCCGGCAACCACCGGATCGTCGTCTACGACCAGCGGACGGGCGACATCGTGCGCACGATCACCTGCCCCGGCATGGCGAGTCCCTCCGGGGTCTTCGTCTTCCTCGACGATTCCGAGTACGTCTCGCGGGGCGACATCTTCGTCGCCGACGACGGCGCCGGCGTCGTCTTCCACTTCGATTCCGCGGGCACCCTCCTCGAGACCTTCGGCAAGCCCGACTCGATCCTCCTCGAGGATCTCGACTTCTCGCCGCAGAAGGTCGCGGTCGACAAGGCCGGGATCATGTACGTCGTCTCGAAGGGAACCTCCGACGGCATCCTGCAGCTCTCGAACACCGGCTCGTTCCTCGGCTACTTCTCGGCGAACGAAGTCACGCTGTCCTTCAAGGAGCAGATCCAGAAGCTGCTCTTCTCGCAGAGCCAGCTCGACGACCTCGGCATCAACATGACGCCGTCCGTCTTCTCGAGCGTCTTCATCGACGTCGACGGCATCGTCTATTCGTCCTCGTCCGGACAATCCGACGACAACGTCAAGCGCCACAACACCCAGGGAACCAACACGATCGTCGACATGTTCTTCACGACCGAGAAGGCGACCGACATCTGGGTCGACGACGGCGGCGTCATCTACGTCTCCGACCAGAGCGGCCACATCGACGTCTACACCAACGACGGCGCCCTCATCTACCGCTTCGGGTCCTATGCGACCGACGACATCGCCGGGTTCTTCAACATCCTGTCGAGCCTCGCGGTCGACGACGAGGGAACCATCTGGACCGTCGACGAGAAGAACAACTACCTCCAGTCGTTCGTCACCACCGACTATTCGGAGACGATCTACGAGGCGATCCGGCTCTATGAGGAGACCGACTACGAGGCGGCCATCGAACTCTGGCAGGAGGTCCTCCGCCTGAATCAGATGTCGATCCTCGCCCACGATTCGATCGCCCGCAACTATTTCCGCCTCGAGCAGTACGAACTCGCGGCCGAACACTTCGAGATCGCCGGCAACCGCGAACTCTATTCGGAGGCCTACTGGGAACTCCGCAACATCTGGATGCAGCAGTGGCTCCTGCCCGCCATCATGGGCGGCATCTTCATCGCCTTGGTCACCGTCGTCGTCCGTTTCGTCGACCGGCGGAAACACATTCTCGCACCGGTCCGCGCCTTCGCCGGACGCGTCAACTCGATCCGTCCGATCGAGAACGTGACCTATGCCCGCGCGGTCATGCGGAAGCCTTCGGACTCGTTCTACTATCTCCGGATCGGCCGGAAGGGATCCTATGTCGGGGCATCGATTCTGCTCGTCCTGGCGTTCTTCGCGTATCTCTTCTACATCGCCGGGAAGGACTTCATCTTCCAGTCGCAGTCGATCGAGGATCTCGACCTCGGCTCGATCATCCTCGGCTTCGTGATCCTGATCGGCCTCTTCATCGTCTGCAGCTGGCTCGTCACCTCGATCCAAGACGGGGAAGGGACACTCGGGGCGATCTTCAAGGGCTTCGCCTATTCGCTCTGGCCGTTCATCGTCGCCTGCGTCCTCACGACCGCGCTCTCCTACGTGGCGACCCTGAACGAGGTCTTCGTGCTTCAGCTCGTCTTCGGCATCGGCCTCGCCTGGAGCGGCATGCTCATCTTCCTCTCGGTCTCCGAAATCCAGAACTACACCTTCGGCCAGACCGTGAAGAGCGTCCTCGTCACCATCGTCTTCGTGATCGTCATCCTGCTCGTGCTGTCGTTCGTGCAGATGACGATCAGGCAGCTCTTCACGTTCCTCTACGAACTCATCTGGGAGGCGATCCGCAATGTTCTCGGTTAAGAAGATCATCCTCGCCGCCGTCATGGTTCTGACGCTCTCGCCGGTGCTCCTCTACGCGAGTTACGTCCCGACGGGGCGCGATACCCTGGAGAACCCCGAGACCCTGACCGACATCCCCGCCGCCGACTTCGACGAAGGCGGCTACGCGGAACTGTCCGACAACGTCAACTTCACCTTCTGGTGGCAGGAGGCCCGCGACGTCCTCGTCGTCCTCGACAAGCGCAACGGCTACGTCTGGAAGACCGGCCTCGACGTCGATTCGACGGTGACGCAGACCACCCAGGCCACCGTCTGCAAGGACGCCCGCAGCCAGTACCGCAACGGCGACATCACCTACGACGCCTTCGCGGAAGCCTGCGAGATCGAGGTCGACACGATCACCGGCACGACCACCGGACCGCTCGTCGCCAACTCGCTCATGTTCTTCAAGTACTACCGCAAGGGCGACAGCGAATCCACCTGGGAAGAGAAGGAAGTCTACAGCAGCTATCTCAAGACCGCCCTCTACGACGTCGACTCGACGCTTCGGATGGTCGACGGCGACGAGAACCGCTGGCGCTTCACCTTCGCGGTCACCGGTCTCGGCGTCAAGGACGCGAACCTCGATCTGACGATTCCGGCGGACATCCTCCTGTCGGAAGACGGCTTCGAGATCGTCGTCGACTTCGAGAGCATCGAGGGAACCTGCCTGCCTTACCTCTCCGCGATCGGCGTCGCCACCTTCATGGGGGCCGTCGGCGGCCGTTCCGCCGTCTTCACGACGTTCGACACCGATGGCGAGACGCTCGCCAACTATGACGTCACCGAAGTGCAGAACGACCTGATCGGCGGCTATTCGCTCGTCCCCGACGGACCGGGAGCGCTCATCCGCTATCGCGACAACAGCGTGTCCCTGACCAAGTATTCAGCCGTCGTCTACGGTCCCGACGCCTCCCAGAACAATCCCGAGTATTTCAGCTGGCAGGGATCCTTCGTGCCCTACAAGACGGCGACCGTGCCCGTCTACGGCATGGCCCACGGCAACGACCAGGCGGCCTTCGTCGCCTACGCCGAGGCCGGGGCGGAATACATGTCCGTGGTCTCGGTCCCCGAGGAGACCATCTACAACTACAACTACACCTATGCGCTGTTCTCGACCAACTTCACCTTCCAGCGCATCTTCTCGCACGACGGCGCGGATACCGTGCAGTCGATCGGCGAGACCCTGAATCCGTGCGACATCCACATGCACTACGATTTCCTCGCCGGCGACGGCACCGTCGACGGCTACCCCGCGAACTACGTCGGGATGGCGCTCAAGTACAAGGACTTCCTGATCGAACGCGGGGAACTCTCCCTCCAGGATCGCGCAGCCGGCGACATCGGCATCCGTCTCGACTTCCTGATGGCCGACAGCGAGGAATCGATCGTCGGCTACACCCTCGACGTCGTCACGACGGCCTCCCAGGTCGGCGACATCCTCGACGACGTGATCGCCGGCGGGATCGCCAACGTCTCCTCCGGCCTGATCGGCTGGGCGGACGGCGGCGTCACCCTCGGGAACCCCACGAAGGCGGTCTTCACCTCGGCGATCGGCACGAAGAGGGCCTTCGCCGATCTGATCGAGGAATACGCCGGGCGCGGCGTCGACATCTCCTTCCAGCAGGACTACGCGACGATCAACGAGGAGCAGATCAACCCGCTCAGGAACGCCGCCAAGCATCCTTCGGGATGGTACGCCACCGTCCTGTCGTACGAATCGCCGATCGCGCTCTTCATGTTCGCGCGGCCGACGAAGAGCATCCTGTGGCTTTCCGAGCAGTCGGACACCTTCCTCTCGATGGGCGTCGCGTCGCTCACGCTCGACGGCATCTCGAACACCCTCATCACCGACTACACCGGCGACATCACGACAAGGACCGCCGCGATCGCGCTCTACCGCGAAGCCGTGGCCGACGTCGCGGACGAGGCGACGATCAACGCCGTGCGGCCGAACGGATACCTGCTTCCGTATGTCGGACGCTACCTCCAGATGGACGTCTACACCACCCAGTATCTGATCGAGACCGACACCGTCCCGTTCCTGCAGCTCGTCCTCCAGGGCACGATGGAACTGTACGCCGGGTATTCGAACTTCTCGTTCTACACCCGTTCGGACGTACTGCGCATGATCGACTACAACGTCTGGCCGTCGTTCGTCCTGACGCATGACGCCGCCTACCATCTTTCCGACACCAACTCGAGCGACTACTACTCCACCGAATACGCGCTGTACGAAGACCTCATCCGGTCGATCTACCAGGACACCAACGCGGCCCTCGGCGCCGTCACGGACGCCGTCTGGATCGATCGCGACGTGATCCGTGCCGGCCTCGTCCGCAACCTCTACGACGACGGCACCGCGATCTACATCAACTATACCGACGAGGACCAGAACGCGGGCGGGATCCATGTCCCGGCGCTCTCGGCCGCCGTGATCGGAGGCGACTGACATGGCCAAGGACCGGCTGATCCGCACGCTGACCGGCGAGACCCGGATCGAGAACCAGAACAAGATCGCCTACCTCTTCATCCTCCCGTGGCTCCTCGGGTTCCTTCTCTTCGTCGTCTATCCGTTCGTGAAGACGATCTACAACTCGTTCTTCACGATCACCTCCGAGGCGCTCGGACTCACGTACGACTTCAATCTCCTCGACGTCGGCGGCAACTACGGCCTCGCCTTCCGTTCGACCGACTTCCTTCCCGCGCTCCTCGACTTCATCGTGATGGAACTGACATACGTGCCGACGATCATCATCGTCGCCTTCATCCTCGCCATCCTCCTCAACACCGGCGTCAAGGGCCAGGGGCTCTTCCGCGTCATCTTCTTCTTCCCCGTCATCATCATGAGCGGTCCCGTCGCCGGCATCCTGAAGTACAACGGCGCCGGATCGCTCCTGAGCTACGCCGACAACATCATCTTCAAGATGATCCTGTCCTACAGCCCGGGATTCGCGCGGGCGCTGTCGGGCCTCTTCGAGAACTTCACGATGGTCCTCTGGTTCACCGGCATCCCGGTCATCCTCTTCCTGAACGCGCTCCAGAAGATCAACGTGAACCTCTATGAGGCCGCCAAGATCGACGGCGCCAACGGCTGGCAGATCCTCTGGAAGATCAAGGTGCCGATCGTGCGCACGACCGCCTTCATCTCGGCCGTGTTCGCGATCGTCCAGCTCGGGACGTTCTCGCTCAACCCCGTCTACGAGATCATCCGCCGCAAGATCATGTGGGAGACCGCCAACGGCATCGGCCTCGCCTCGACCTATTCGTTTTTGTACTCCGTCGCCGTGTTCCTCATCATCGGGATCGCCTACCTGCTGCTCGGCCGTCCGGAAAAGACGAGGGAAGTCCGACTCACGTCGATCCAGCGCCGGAACATGGAAGCGATCGCGGCGCGCCGCAAGCTCGAGAAGAACGGGGGTGAGGCGCGATGAAGGCGCTCCTTGCCCGTTTCCAGACGCTCCGCGCCCGGATGTGCGGATTCGCCGCCGGACTCCGCCGCCTGCTCCACACCCGCAAGGTGCGGATCATGCGCACGATCTCGACGATCGCCGTCTACGTCTTCCTGATCACGATCAGCTACGTGTTCCTCTACCCGATCATGAAGATGCTCTCGCTCTCCGTCATGAGCATCACCGACGTCGTCGATCCCGAGATCATCTGGATCCCGAAGCATCTCTCGCTCGCCAACTATTCGGTCGTGTGGTTCGTGCTCGACGGCACCGCCTCGCTCATGAACTCCGTCTTCTACTCCACCCTCCTCGCCGTCCTCCAGACGGTCGTCTCGGCGCTGACCGGCTTCGCCTTCGCCCGCTACGAGTTCCGTGGGAAGAAGCTGCTCTACACGCTTCTGCTCGCCTCCTTCATCATCCCGGTCCCGATCCTGCTCATCACCCAGTACACGATGTTCAAGGAATTCTACCAGTCCTTCGACTGGAGCGGCCCGGGCCGCGGACTCAACACCTACCAGTCGCAGATCATCATGGCCTTCTTCGGCCAGGGAGTCAATTCCGCGATCCTCATCCTCATCTTCATCAACTTCTTCAAGATGATCCCGCACGACCTCTACGAGGCCGGCAAGATCGATGGCGCCACGCCCATCCAGCTGTTCTGGCACATCACGATCCGGCTCTCGCTGTCGACGATCGTCGTCGTCTTCCTGTTCTCGTTCGTCTGGAACTGGAACGAGACCTACGTGACGCGGATGCTGGTCGGCGACGGCGTCAAGCTCTTCATGACCCGTCTCGACATGTTCGACGACCTCTTCCGCCAGCAGGCGTCGGCGTCGCCGCACCCCGGCACCGAGGTGCGTCTCTCCGAACCGTTCAAGATGGCCGCCACCGTCATCTCCGTGATTCCGCTCCTGATCCTGTACTTCGTCGGCCAGAAGTCGTTCGTCGAGGGCATCGAGAAGACCGGCATCACCGGCGAATGAGGGAGTTCAAACGATCAAATTCATGGTATAATGGGAATGCCGGCGCGAGTCGGCATTCATCCGTTTAGAGGGGAGGTGCGCCGATGGAGCTCACGCGGACCGAACTCAAGTTCCTGCTCGCCCGTCACGAGGTCGCGCAGCTTTCCAACCAGCTTGCGCTCACGATGAACCGTGACCTCTACGCCGATTCCCGAACCGGCGAATACGCGGTCTCGAGCGTCTATTTCGACGATCTGTACTGTTCGCGCGTCGGCGAGAAGGCCGACGGCG
Source organism: Candidatus Izemoplasmatales bacterium (assembly GCA_041649275.1). Classification (NCBI taxonomy): domain Bacteria; kingdom Bacillati; phylum Mycoplasmatota; class Mollicutes; order Candidatus Izemoplasmatales; species Candidatus Izemoplasmatales bacterium. The sequence continues at coordinate 7,296 of JBAZNL010000015.1, read as the reverse complement.
TCGAATACCACCAGAAGTACCGCGTCCGCAGCTACGCCGGCGGACCGTGCCGCCTCGAGTCCAAGACCAAGGTCGGAACCCTCACCGCGAAGGAGTCGATCTGGCTCGACGAGCCGATGAAGCGCGCCCTGTTGACGGCGGACGCCGACGGCGTCGCCGCCTACGCGAACGTCCGCCTGATGGCCGATGTCCTCGTGCGGATGAAGCTCGACGACCTCCGCCCGGCGATCGTCGTCGATTACGTCCGCGAAGCCTGGACCTTCCCCGCAGGCGACGTCCGCGTCACCTTCGACAAGGACGTCACCGCCCGGCTCTTCGATTCGGACCCTGCCTTCGCCCGCCGGGTGCTCGAGCCCGGGCAGACGATCCTCGAGGTCAAGTACACCGGACTGCTTCCCGAAACGCTCCGCAAGATCCTGTTTCACAGGAACCACCAGGTGGTTTCGTATTCCAAATACTACATGGGCTGGATTCTGCTCAACCCGTGAGATCGCGAGATGATGAGGATGCCTTACACGCTGTTCACGCTTCAGGAATTCTTCGAGAACTGGTCGGTGATGGAACTGACCCCCGGCGAGATCGCCTTCAACCTCCTGGTGGCGTTCGCGCTGTCGCTCTGGGTGCTGTTCATCTACAAGCTCTCGTACCAGACGACCGTCTACAACAAGAGCTTCTCGATGACGCTGCCGATCTCGGCGCTGGTGACCTGCATGGTCATCATGGCCGTCTCGTCGAACGTCGTGCTCTCGCTCGGCATGGTCGGCGCACTCTCGATCGTGCGTTTCCGCACGGCCATCAAGAACCCGCTCGACACCATCTTCATGTTCTGGACGATCGGCATCGGGATCACCGTCGGCGCCGGCTCGGGCCTGCTCGCGGTGCTCGGCTCGGCCGTCATCGGCGCCGCCATTCTGGCGGTCCAGGCGCTTGAGATCTTCACCACCCCGTACATCCTGATCGTCCGGATCGAGGGCGCCTTCGACGAAGACGGGCTCCTTTCCGCCGCGAAGGCGATCTATCGGAACGCCGCCGTCCGCAACAAGTCGATCCAGAAGGACAAGGCCGAGTTCACCTTCGAGATCCGCGGGAACAGGGACGTCTCGAAGCGGATCGAACCGATCAAGGACCTCGCCGGCGTCGTGTCGGTGATGCTTCTGTCGTACCGCGGCGACTACGTCGTCTGACGCGGAGGATGCGATGGAACGGCAGACCGCCTACGTCCTGATGAAGAATGCCGACCAGGAATCCCTGGCGGCCTTTTTCGCGGCGTACGGCGACATCGCCGTCACCCCCGCCGGACCCGACCTGTTCCGCCTCTCCTACGCCGGGGCGCAGGACGACGCCGACCTCCGCCGGGTGCGCGAACTCGCGGTCCAGGAATTCATCCAGGACCTCACCGTATTCGTCGTCCCCGCCGCGGCGGACTATCCCGTCGCGGCCGTCCTGAAGGAACTCCCGCGGCTCGGACACGGAATCTACGGCGCCGCCGAGATCGCGACCGAGGCGGTCATGCGCGACCTCTCCGGACTGCACCGGACGCTCCGCGACTACTACGTCGGCCTCGTCGGCGCCGAGACCGTCGACACCGCCGTCGGCTTCATCCGCGCCGACCAGAACGCGTCGCGCGCCGCCCGGGCGCTGTACATGCACCGCAACACCCTGAACTACCGTCTCGACCACTTCCTCGCGAAGACCGGCATCGACGTCCGGACGTTCACCGGCGGGCTTGCGGTCTATCTTCTCTTCCGCCATTGATTTGTGCATTTTGCATATAGGAAAAAGCGCTTTCGTCCGCTATAATCGAACGTGATGACAAAATCCACATCCCGGAGGAACCAGGCATGGCAACATTGGCATTCAAGCATCTCGACAAGGTGTACGACAACGGCGTGCAGGCCGTCTTCGACTTCACCCTCGACGTCAAGGACAAGGAATTCATCGTCTTCGTCGGCCCGTCCGGCTGCGGCAAGTCGACCACGCTCCGCATGGTCGCCGGCCTCGAGGAGATCACCGCCGGCGAACTCTACATCGACGACGTGCTCGTCAACGACGTCGCCCCGAAGGATCGAAACATCGCGATGGTGTTCCAGTCCTACGCCCTCTATCCCCACATGTCGGTCTACGACAACATGGCCTTCGGCCTCAAGCTCCGCAAGATGCCCAAGGACGAGATCGAACGCCGCGTCAAGAACGCCGCCGACATCCTCGGCCTCACCGGCTACCTCGACCGGAAGCCGAAGGCCCTCTCCGGCGGACAGCGCCAGCGCGTCGCCCTCGGCCGCGCGATCGTCCGCGACGCCAAGGTCTTCCTGATGGACGAGCCGCTCTCCAACCTCGACGCCAAGCTGCGCGTCGCCATGAGAGCCGAGCTCATCAAGCTGCACGAGCGCCTCGGCACGACCACCATCTACGTCACCCACGACCAGATCGAGGCGATGACGATGGCGACCCGCATCGTCGTCATGAAGGACGGCCGCGTCCAGCAGATCGGCGCCCCGAAGGAACTCTACGACAACCCGAACAACATGTTCGTCGGCGGCTTCATGGGTACGCCGGCGATGAACTTCCTCAACGGCGAGGTCCAGGACGACGGCTGCTTCTACGTCGAGAACCTCAAGGTCAAGGTTCCGGAGCCGAAGTTCAACATGCTGAAGGAGAAGGATTACCTGAACCGCCAGATCGTCCTCGGCATCCGTCCGGAAGACATCCACGACGAACTCGTCGCGCTCGAGACGTACAAGGATTCCGCCTCCGAGTTCCTCGTCGACGTCGCCGAACTCCTCGGCGCCGAGACGAACATCCACATCTCGGTCGGAAAGACGAACATCATCGCCAAGGTCAGCGCCCGCTCGGACGTCCACATCGGCGACAAGATCAAGCTCGCCCTGAACATGAACAAGTGCCATTTCTTCGACATCGACAACGAGCTCCGCATCACCAAATCGACGCCGGTCAAGACCGACGCCCCCCAGGAAGCCAACTGATTCCGAAAGCCGCTGAAAAGCGGTTTTCTTTTTCAAACCGGTTCCGCCCCCGGCCGTGCTATCATGGAAGAAGGGGGCGGGACGATGGTGCTGTATCTGCGGAAACGACCGGAAGGCGGGCTTCTCATCGTCAAAGACGATGGCATCGAGACGTTCGCCGGTTCGCCGAACGCCTGGTGCGATTCTATCGCCCTTCGCCGCCTGTCGACCCGCGCCGCCGCGCAGGCCGCCGCGGCGAAGGTGCTTTCGACCCGACGGCTGGTCCCGCTCTTCCTCGACGCGGGAACGATGATGGTTCCCCTCGGCGGATTCCGTTCCGAAGGGTGCCTGCTTCTGAACGCGTTCGCCATCTCTGCGTGCGCCTCCCGGCCTGACGGCGGGGCGACGGCGCGCTTTCGCGACGGGACCCGTCTCGAGGTCCCGTCCGCGGCCGTCCTCAGGCGCGGCATGCGCCTTTCCGCGCGTCTCCTCCGTCATCTGACCGCTTCGGGGAACGAATAGGAAAGTGTTTTCACCTTGTGGAACCCGATACTTTCCTGTGGTATTTGACAGCCGTTGATAGTATAATAAAGCGTGGTGTTGAGATACCTTCCAGGAGGATAAACATGTATAAAAAGACCATCGAAGACGTCGAACTGTACGGCAAGCGCGTGCTTGTCCGCGTCGACTTCAACGTTCCGATCAAGTCGGGCGTGATCACCGACGACAACCGCATCGTCCAGGCACTCCCGACGATCCGCTACATCGTCGCGGAAAAGGGCAAGGCGATCCTGTTCAGCCATCTCGGCCGCGTCGAAACCGCCGAGGACAAGGCGAAGTCGTCGCTCGCCCCGGTCGCCGCAAGACTCGCCGAACTCATCGGTCAGCCGGTCAAGTTCATTCCCGCCACCCGCGGCGAAGTGCTCGAAAACGCGATCGCCGCGATGAAGAACGGCGAGATCCTGATGTTCGAGAATACCCGTTTCGAAGACGTCGAAGGCAAGAAGGAATCGAAGAACAATCCGGAACTCGGTCTGTATTGGGCTTCGCTCGGCGACATCCTCGTGAACGACGCCTTCGGCACGGCGCACCGCGCCCACGCCTCCAACTCCGGCATCGCCGCCCATCTGCCCGCGGTCGCCGGCTTCCTGATGGAGAAGGAACTGCGCTACATCGGCGGCGCCGTCGACAATCCCGTCCGGCCGTTCGTCGCGATCCTCGGCGGCGCGAAGGTCTCCGACAAGATCGGCGTCATCGAGAATCTCCTCGCCAAGGCCGACAAGATCCTCATCGGCGGCGGGATGGCCTACACCTTCATGAAGGCGCTCGGCCACAACATCGGCACTTCGATCTGCGAGAACGACAAGATCGACCTCGCGAAGGCGCTCCTCGACAAGGGCAAGGGCAAGATCGTCCTCCCCGTCGACCTCGTGGTCACGAGGGAATTCGCGAACGACACGCCGTTCCGCACCACCACCTACGGCGACATCCATGACGACGAGATGGGCCTCGACGTCGGACCGAAGACGATCGCCCTCTTCAAGAAGGAACTCAAGGGTGCGAAGACGGTCGTCTGGAACGGTCCGCTCGGCGTCTTCGAGTTTTCGAACTTCGCCAAGGGCACCCGCGCGATCTGCGAGATCCTCGCCGAGATGAAGGACGCGAAGACGATCATCGGCGGCGGCGATTCGGCCGCGGCCGCGATTCAGATGGGCTTCTCCGACAAGTTCACGCACATCTCCACCGGCGGCGGCGCATCGCTCGAGTACCTCGAGGGCAAGCCGCTCCCCGGAGTCGAATCGCTCGACGACGCGGAACCGTGCGGCTGCGGCTGCGGCTGCGACCGCTAGTTTCCCCGCACCCCATTCCGCGACCGTGCGTCGCGATCACGAAGCGCCCGGAACGGGCGCCCCAGACGAAGAGGAGAACGAACCATGGAAAAGACCATCCTGATCAAGAGCACGGCGGGACTGCACGCCGAACTGGCCGCGAAGATCGTCCAGACCGCGAGCCGCTACGACGTCGACATCCGCCTTGTCTACGCCAACGTCACGATCGACGCGAAGTCGATCCTCGGCCTGATGAGCCTCGCGGTTCCGCGCGGCGAGAACGTCAAGCTCGTCGCCGTGGGCGACAAGGCCGAAAAGGCGATCGCCGACATCGAACGCATCCTCGCCTGAGGAAGAAGAAGGAAGCACCATGCGCAAACCGATCATTGCGGGCAACTGGAAGATGTTCAAGACCCGCGACGAAGCCCTGTATTTCATCATGAAGGCCGCGACCGCGATGCCGTCGATCCGCGACGTCGACACGGTCGTCTGCGCCCAGGCGCCGTTGATGCGCTGCCTGATCAAGCGGATGGGCGACAACCTCCGCATCGGCGCCCAGAACCTCCACTGGGCCGATGAAGGCGCCTATACCGGGGAGATCTCCGGACCGCTGCTCAGAAGCTACAACGTCGACTACGTCATCGTCGGCCACAGCGAACGCCGCAAGTATTTCTACGAAACCGACGAGATCGTCAACCAGAAGACCCTCGCCGCCCTCCGGAACGACCTCACGCCGATCGTCTGCGTCGGCGAAGTCCTCGAGGAACGGACCGCCGGGACGACCAACGACGTCCTCCGCCGTCAGGTCACGAAGGCCTTCGCCGGACTCGACGAGCGCGCCATGAAGCGGATCGTCGTCGCCTACGAGCCCGTCTGGGCGATCGGCACCGGCAAGACCGCGACCGCGGCGATCGCCGAGGAGGCCTGCGCCTTCATCCGTTCGGTCCTCGCCGACCTGTTCGGTTCCGCCGTCGCCGAGGTCGTCCGCATCCAGTACGGCGGCTCGGTCAATCCGAAGAACATCGACGAGCTGCTCGCGCAGCCCGACATCGACGGCGCCCTCATCGGCGGCGCCTCGCTCGATCCCGACCAGTTCGTCGGAATGTGCGCCGCGGCCCTGAAGAAACTCGGAAAATGACAAAAGGAACCGGCTTTGGCCGGTTCTTTCCATCCTTGGGGATCGGGAACCTTTCCCGATCCCTTTTTGGTATGAAAAAGACCGTCGTTTCGGACGGTCTTGCGGGGCTTATTTCGAGTAGAGTTCGACGATCAGCTGTTCCTTGATCTCGGAGAGGAATTCCTGGCGCTCCGGGAGACGGACGAGCGTGGCGGCGAGCTTGTTGTCGTCGAAGGAGATGTACTCCGGACGGGCGGCGACGCGGGTGAGGGAATCCTTGACGACGACGAGGTCCTTCGAGGCGTCGCGGAGCGAGATGACCTGACCCGGCTTGACGCGGATCGAGGGGATCGAGGCCTTGGCGCCGTCGAGGCGGATGTGGCCGTGGTTCACGAGCTGGCGGGCCTGCTGGCGGGAGCGGGCGAAGCCGGCGCGGTAGACGAGGTTGTCAAGACGCGATTCGAGCAGGATCATGAAGGCCGTGCCGGTGATGCCGGGCATGCGCTTCGCCTCTTCGAAGGTCTTGCGGAACTGGCGTTCGTTGACGCCGTAGGTGAAACGGACGCGCTGCTTTTCCTGAAGCTGGGTGCCGTATTCGGAGAGCTTGGTCTTCTTCTGACCGTGCTGTCCCGGAGCGAACGGGCGCTTGTTGAGTTCCCGCCCGGTTTCGGTGACCGAAAATCCGAGGCGGCGCGATACTTTCCAATTGGATCCTGTGAATCTCGACATGGTATTGTCCTCCTAGTTTACGCGTAATAACAGAGGAGCTCCCGGAGCATTCGGTTTGATCGTTTTGATGCGTTCGCGTCAAGCAGTTGACGGTACTGGCAAACCTCGGACGGAACAATCAAAGACTGGATGGTCGCAGGCGCAACTGCTTTTTATTACATGCGCACAAGATATTATATTATAACGAGGGGTCGATGTCAACGAAAACCTTCGCCGCCGCCTCGAGCGTTTCGCGCTCTTCGATCCCGAAGCGCGCGAGCGTCGGGGCATCCACGTCGAGCACCCCGAACAGGCGTCCTTCGACGATGAGCGGTACCACGATCTCGGAGAGCGAGGCCGCGTCGCAGGCGATGTGCCCCGGGAACTTCCGCACGTCCGGGACGACGACCGTCGCGCGGTCGGTGGCCGCGCGTCCGCACACGCCGCGCGAGAGCGCGATCGTCGTGCAGGCGGGCTTGCCCTGGAACGGACCGAGATACAGCCCGACGCCGTCGAACAGGTAGAAACCGGCCCAGTTGATCCCGTCGAAGAATTCATGGACGAGCGCGGCGAAATTGGCGAGGTTGGAGATCGCCGGCAGATCGCGGTCCATGGTCGCCCGCATCAGTTCGAGGAAACGCGTGTAGTTGGCGGCGCGCGTCGCGCCGCGGGGTTGTTC
>JBAZNL010000014.1 GCA_041649275.1 Candidatus Izemoplasmatales bacterium | reverse complement strand
ACGTCATACAAGATGCATGGCAGCATGTCTCGAGGCGGATGTCCCTACGACAACTCCTGTGTCGAGAGCTTCTTCGCTCAGTTGAAGAAGGAGCGGATCTATCGCAGGACGTATCGTGACCTTAGCGAAGTCAATGCGGATTTGTTTGACTACATCGAACTCTTCTACAATCGCAAGCGGATCCACTCGACCTTGAATTATCAAACGCCAATCGGATATAGATTTAGTAATGTGTCTTCCCTTTGTGCGGTTTAGGTGCTATGATAAATGAAAAGGAATGGATTCAAAACAGAACAAAGGTACCAAGATGAAAAAACGCAAAACCACTCACTAAAAACCACTTAATCCACGACCGTGTTGGTTACCGAAACCTCGGTGAAATTCACGTACACCAACACATCGGGAAACTATGTGAAGGTCTATGCCGAGAAGAACGATTCGACGCCCGACATCTATGTCGGTATCATCGCTCCCTTTGGGACCATGACCTATACCTTCACGAACCTTACGCCGGACACCTCTACAGTTTCTACGTCAATTTCTATGACTACACAGCGACCATGACCTATAGCGCCACGGTTGTCAGATACATTAGGACGCTCGGAGGCGACATCGGCTTCGAAGACTTTTGAATCGATTTCGACGCAGCCTTTCGACCGACGCACGACACGCATCCAAAGGATGGCGAACGAAACGTCACGCGATGTCATGGCATCGTGACGGATGCAATACAGGGAGGAACAAATGGATGACATTCGATTCAACAAGATAACAAAGCTGTTGAATGAGAGAGAGTATGAAGCCGCAAAGGTGTTCGATGAGGATGCAAGAAAGAACGTCGAATTTCAAGCTGCCGTGGCCGATCTGGAAAGGATCGATCAGGATCTGAGAACCTTGAACGGATTGTGCACCACCTATGATTTCATCGAAGAATTTCGATCGACATGGGATCAGCAATTCGCATCGCGAATGACCTCTGCGAGGGAGCGAGCGGTTTCGAAACTGAAATGAAGTTGATGTTCATTGGACATGGAGGAGTGGTTCGAGTCGTTAGCATCCGACTTATCTACGTAACCTCATGTCCGAATGAAAATCGGAATCATGGTCACGGAGTCTCGTGGAATGTAAGAATGATATGATGCATGAAAAGACCGTCATCGCGGGCGATTCGATTCGCCGGATGACGGTCTTCGATTAATGAGGATGATTATCGGTTGAAGTAATAGTCGAATTCGAGCGGATGGGGCGTGCGCTGGATCTTGGAATGTTCCTGCATTAATCGCTTTTCCAACGATTCCAGATACTTCGCGGAGAAGACGCCTTCCTTGAGGAGATAGTCCCGATCTTCCTTCAATGCCGCGAACGCTTCGGGGATGCTCGTCGGGAGTCCCTTGATCCTGGCCTGGTCCTCCTTGGATAGATCGTACAGGTTGAAGTCGAAGGGACCGAACCCGTTCCCGGATGGATCGATCTTGTTCTTGATGCCGTCGTATGCCGCGAGCATGAGCGCCGCATACGCCAGATACGGATTCGAGGTGGCGTCCGGACTCCGGTACTCGAACCGCTTCTCGGTCTCGTCGACGGCGTATCCGGGGATGCGGATCACGGCGCTCCGGTTGGACGTCGCATAGCCGATCGTGACCGGCGCCTCGAACCCGGGGACGAGGCGCTTGTAGGAGTTCGTCGAGGGGTTCGTGATCGCGCAGAGGCTTTTCGCATGGGTGAGGAGGCCGCCGATCATATAGAGGGCGGTCTGCGAGAGACCGGAGTATCCGTCCTTGTCGTACATGATCCACTGACCCTTGTTCTTGAGGAGGAGGTGGACATGGAGTCCGGATCCGCTTTCGGAGCCAAACGGCTTGGGCATGAAGGTGACGACCTTGCCTTGCTTCTCCGCGAGGTTGCGGAGGAGATGGCGGAGCTTCATCGAACGGTCGCCCATCTCCCGGATCGAGGCGAACTCGACCTCGATCTCGCACTGGCCTGGTCCGCCGTTCTCGGCGTGGTGGTACTTGACCGGGACGCCGATCCTCTCCGCCGCGAGGACGGTTTCCGTCCTGAGGTCGTAGGCGCGGTCGAACGGCGAATCGAGATGGTAGGCGCCATGGCTCCGGACGTGGAGGCCGAGGTTCTGCACATCCGAGCGGGATGCGTTCCATTCGGCCTGTTCGCTATCGAGGCGGACTTCCATGTGGTTGTTCGAGATGTCGAAGGAGACGTGGTCGAGGACGTAGAACTCGAATTCCGGGCCGAGCAGGATCTCGTCGGCGATGCCGGACGAGAGGATCAGCTTCTCCGCCTTCTCGGCGACGTAGCGGGGGTCGTCCTCGTAACGGACCAGCCGATTGTTCTCGATCGTGTAGATGTCGGCGATGCAGGCGATCGTCTTCACCGCTTTGGTCGGATCGATATAACAGGTCGTGACGTCGGGGACCATCGCCATGTCGGACTTGTCGACGGTGGTGAAGCCGTAGGACGATCCGTCGAAGCCGATGCCCTTCGTCATGATGTCTTCCTTGAGCTTCTGCCTCGTGATCGAGAGGCGATGCCAGGTCCCCTGCATGTCGGTGACCTTGAAGTCGATGATCTCGACGTTTTCCCTGTGGACGTATTCGAGCATTTCCTGGATGTTCTTGAACATGCTTGCTCTCCTCGATGCGCTCCGTTTGGAGCGCCTCTTTTATGATATCACGCATCAAGCGAACCCGACCTTCACGCGGGATGAAAATCGCTTCGCCTCCTTTCATCCGCTTCGGCGTTTCTTTCTCCCGGGTACCGTCATTCGCCTCTTCGAACCATCGCCGACGGATTCTTCCCGACGGGAATGATTTCATCGGTGGTCCTGTCGTCGGTGGAACAAACCATCTGTCATCGAAATGTGATTGCGAATCGTTGATATTTTCGTGGAACGTCTTGCCAAGCACGGAAAAAATGATTATGATTTCATTAAATGCAATGATTCATCATTGAATCGACCGCACGTCTTCCGGCTTTCATCGTTCGGAGACCGGGAGTAATATAGGCGCGACCGTTGTGATGGCTTTTTCTGCCGACGATTCGCGGTCGCCTTGGCGACGGGGTTCCGTGAACGCTCCATCCGCACGACATGCAATAGGAGGAGGATTTCCATGAAACGAGCATTCCTGTATCTCATTCTCATCACCTTGATGCCGGTGAGCTGCCAGTTCGGGATCCAGACGGACTTGACCACCGTCACCACCATCACGCAGCCGATCGAGACAACCGCGATTCCGACGACGGAAACAACGACGGAAACGATCATTGAAACGAGCGAAGCGTCGACCACCACGACTGTCACGACCGCGGTGCAGCCGGTGCTTGAGGACCTGCCGTCATTGGGGTACTACCATGAAATCATGTCGCAGACCGACGAACTGGATCAGCCCCTCGCACACTATTTCGTCTATTTGTATAACGACGCCTGTTCACACTGTGTCGCCATCGAAGCCGAAGTCGCCGGAGTGCTTACCCTGTTAAAAGATGCGGGAATCGCGGTGTTCGTCGTCGATACGGCCGTCGTGCAGGAACTGACCGTTGGAGATCGCGACGCCTTCCTCGAGTCCATCGACGAGATTTCCATCAAAACGCCATCCCTGATTGAAGTCTCGGCCGGGGCGATGGTCAAGTACACCTTGGGATCCACGGCGATTCCCATCGAACTGGATCGACTCGAGAGCACCTTGCTTCCCGTCGCCTAGGAACAAGGTATTTGGCGGCATCATCAGTTCGATGCAGTGCATGCCGATAGACGAAGACGAGATGAATGTAGAATCAAACTACGACCTTAGCCGAGCATACCGATTCGATTTTTCCACCAAGTGACACCTAAAGGCATAAGGAGTAAACCCAACATGATTCTTCAAAGAATAAGGAGCAAGGTGAACCCATGCAGAAGATTCTACAATCCGTGAAAGAAACCGTTGTCGAAGCATCCAAACTAATGTCCGATCGATCCGTCGAGGTGAACGTCAAGGGCGTCAAGGAAGATCTCGTCACGTCCGCCGACATCGATGTTCAGAGGTTCCTGAATGAAGAGCTTTCCCGACTGATCGAAGGCAGCGTCGTTCTCGGCGAAGAGAACGAGGTCAAGACCTACGCGAAGTACACGTGGATCGTCGACCCGATCGACGGGACGATGAACTTCACCCGCGGGATTCCGCATTCGGCGATCAGCGTTGGTTTGCTCGTGGATGGAACCATCGAGCTGGGCGTCGTGTACAGCCCGTTGAGTGGCGAGATGTTCCATGCGCTTCGAGGTCAGGGAGCGTACCTGAACGATCGACCGATCCACGTGTCGGATCGCTCCTTCGGAGACGCCTTGTTCTGCACTGCGTTGAGCACATACGACAAGCGTCTGGCACCGATTTGCCTGAAGATCATGAAGGATGTCTACGCCCGATGTTCCGACATCCGTCGGTTCGGATCGTGTGCCCTGGAATTGTGCTATCTGGCATGCGGACGCGTCGACCTGTTCTTCGAGATCCGCGTCTTCCCCTGGGATTATGCCGGCGCCAGCATCGTCCTCTCGGAGGCCGGGGGACGAATCGAAACCGCGTTCGACCGATCGCTCGAGGCGTCCAGAGCGGTCTCGGTCGCCGCGGCGAATACCGTCGCCAATGACCGGATCCTTCGCTCGATCATCGCGCGACATATGAAGGGAGGCCAGAACGTGCGTGAACCGAAGAGATTCGTGCAAGTCAAACCCAAGCAAGAGTGCCTGAAGAAGAACGTGGATTATGATCTGACCGGACTGTATGAGAACGCGCACGACGAGCTGACGTTGCAGCAGTCGAAACGCGACCAGATCATCGCCTTCTACCTGACGCTGGTCTCGCTCGTCATCCCGCTGTCCTACAGCATCGAGGGGATCGGTCCCCGGATGATCGCATGGCTCTTCTTCGGGCTGTTCATGATCGGTCTGATCCTCGGGATCGTCATCGTCAGGTACAAGGTCTACAAGGAGGTGTACTGGGCATGCTGCCAGACGATCTCGCAGTTGTTCAACTACGAAGAGGGAAAGATCAAGAAGGATCTCGTCCAGTCCGTCTTCTATGAAATCCTGAAGAAGAAGGATCCCGCCAAGCATGGCCGAGTGAAGGGAGCAATGAAAGCCTTCTTCAGCGCCGAGACGCTCATGTACGAGATCCACATCATCATGTCGATGGCATGCCTTGGGTTCGCGACCCAGCTGTTGACAGGTGGAGTCGCCCTCACCGTCTTCGCCCTCCTCCTCTACTTCGTCCTCATGCAGATCGTCTATTTCAGCTCCTACTTCCGCGTGTTCAACGTATGCAGGACGAATCGCGACGCCGATTTCAACTACGCGTTCGGGAAAGCCTGGTTCCTGCATTTCTACATCAATTACGATCTGGATTCGTCCGAAGCGTGAAGAAGGGAATCCCCATCGCGATCGGAAAAGGGGTTTCTGCCTGAGACGTCCAAACTTTGCGGGCGATCGCATCGATCCGCCGTTTGGACCGGCTTGAAGAAGGATGATCGGTCAAGGATGCCATGTGGGAAGGACGGAAGAGCCTCCTCCTGCCCGCTGAATAGTCGAAAGCCCCTGTTTCACGACGCGCTCGAATCCTTGAGCGTCTGGAACAGGGGCTTTTCGTATTCCGATTCTGCGAGGGTTACTGAACGCGATGGACCGATTCGACTGATGAAAGCGGCTGGCCGTCGCTTCGGATGTCGTAGAGGTTGCAGAGGTTCACGTACATCTCGTTGGCGAAGACGATGTCGTCGAACATCCGCTCCATGCCGTAGTGCGTCGGTCGATCCGATTGCCAACGCGTCCGGGCGCGGGCGGAGACGGCCCGATAGTATCCAGCCTTGGAAGACGGGACGAGCTCGGGGTGACGGTCGAGGTGGGCGAAGAGACCGGCGAACGTGCGTTCGCCCTTCTTCCCGTAGAGACCGAAGAAGTATTGCGCGACGCCGTTCCAGAACGCGAGCCACGTCATCATCGAGAAATCCGACGACGTGCCCGTCTGCATCCGGCTCAGTCCTTTGGCGAGCGTCTCGACGAAGAAGAAGAAATTCTTCGCGAGCGCCAGGTTGGCGCCGAGTTCGTGGATAAAGCGGATCAGGAATTCATCCATGGTGATGGACCTCCTTCATGTTCGGCCGCCTAGCGGGCGGCCTTTTTCGATTGGCATTCGGGACAGATGCCCGGGAACTGGACGGGCGCTTCGGGGAAGAGGAAGCCGGTCGCCTTGGCGAGCTGTTCGAAGAGCTTTTCGAACGCATGACCCGTGACCGGAAAGAGCTTGTGGCAGGAAGTGCAGAAGATCAGCGGCTTCGTCTGTCGACCGGCGAAGGCGAAGAGGAAGACACCTTCCGGATCGGTCGTCCGCGTCGCCCGTCCGGTCGCCACGAGACGGTCGAGGATGCGGAAGACCGTCGAAGGAGCGATCTGGGGGAGCGCCGTCAGGACCTGCGTATGCAGTTCGCTCGCTGCGAGCGGACGATCGGCCTTCTCGAGCGTCTCGATGACGATGCGTTTCTGTTCGGTCATCCGTTCCTGCATGCTATGCCTTCTTCCCGTCTCTACAGGATAATTGTAACACTAATGCAAACGAATTGCAATAAGAAGAAAATGATTTGGATCAACAGATGATATGCCACAACCAGTCGAATTTCCAATGAATGGCGTGCGACCGTACTGGAATCGCATCGATTTGTTGGGTTTGAAGCCGTTGACACCCATAAGAGAACGATATGAGAATCTTTTTCGCGGATTGGCGGGTTCGTGAAAATATTACATCAAGCCTTCAGCCCTACAGGGCTGTTTGAATCAATCGTGAATATAGGTCAGGGTCTTCGATTAAAAGCGAATCTTTCGACATTGATATTGAAAAATAAAAAGAACATGCTACTATATCTAATTAGAGGCAAGACGCCGACACGATAATCATATTTCACTTGATTTCGAACCCAATCCTGCCATCGGTGATCAAGGATCTTGTCGCATGCAATCGCCTCTGTATCATCGCTTTTCAAATTAAACACGGGAGGAAACCATGAAAAAGAATCTCTGCATTCTGGTCATCGCTTTGGGTGTATTGAGCATCGTCGTTGGTCAAATGGCATCCGCTTCATATTCCGCGATCCAATCGGCTGCCGTCGAATCCGAGGTTGTTGGCGAACATGCGGAATTGAGTCCCGATTCACTCGCCTACCTTCTCGAATCGACGCCCACGGAGATCGAAGCTCCTGCACCGACGATCGAATCCATTCCAACATATCCCGCAAGACGTCTCGGCGCGAGCGAGACGCTCATCAGGAGACCGTTCGAGCAAACGGCGACGCTTGATCCCGGCGGGGCGGACGGCGGAGCAGGAGAGTTGATATTGATCTCCGTCTGGATTCGCTACTCGGATCAGAACGGCAACCTGCACAACGCTCCCGGAATGAAGGTTCTCGCCTGCGACGGGGCATGTTCGTCGGGAACCGTACTCTATACGGCCATGACGGGGACCACGGGTCAAGCGCTGATCGTCTTCGTGAACGATCTTTCGGCCGAAGAGAACGGATATGACCTGACGGTTGAGATCCTGACGGAAACGGACGACTATCGCGTCAGCAACGTCGTGAACGGGGTTCTTCCGGCAGCGTCATACATCCGCATGTACGAGACGATCGATTACCAAGACGGTGATCATTACCTTTACATCAACTTCGCCCCTTCATATACCGACGCCTCGAACAAGAACATCGTCATCTGCCAGGCATTGAACATGGGATTCGCCTATCTCGATCAACTCGTTCCGAATCGGGACAACCATTTCCTCTATGTCACTCCCACGACCGGAACTTCCTTTTTCCTTCCCATCACGTATCTGGAAACGATCTATCTGAATTGGACTCCGGCACTGCCCACGCCATCCATTCCCTGTGACCATATCTGGGATACGATCCTGCACGAATTCGGTCATTATGTCGCACACGAGTATGAGATTACCAGTTTCTTGATGGCGCAGCATGGGATCGAGGATCTGCATTATCTGGACAGGGATAAAGACGACGCCGCTACGTTGATTTGGTCGGAAGCATGGGCATATTACTTCTCGACACGATGCCAGGAGACGATGCAAGCCGGCAATCTGGGTATCAGCGGAGTCGGCGATGGCGATTACGCGACGTACAGCCTGGAAAACCTATCGGCTGAGCAGATGTCGAAAGGAGAAGGGACGGAACTGAGCGTCGCCGGCTTGCTGTATGACATTGCGGATGGAATCGGAGAAAGCTTCGATACCGTGTCGCTTGGTGATCAGACGGTCTTCGATCTGGCTGTCGGGTCGGCCGATGATACGCCATACATTTCGGATTTCCTTCAGAAAGTGACGATGCATTTCCAGAATCAAGGCGTCACTTCGGCTTCGGACTTGTTCGGCACGCTTCTGCGGGCATACTCGTTCAATGTCCAGCCCGTCGTCGAAGGGCCGGCTTCATATCTGAAACCGACATTCACCTGGACGATCGTGGGTGGTTCCGATCCATATTACAACAACCGCTTCACCGTGCAGGTCATGGACCAGGATGGTGCGATCCTGTACGAGTCGGAGGAATATACCGACGGATCGTCCATCACGGTTTCGGATGCTGGATGGGGAGCCATCCTCTCCTCGACCAGTTCCTTCGTGTATTGGCGGATCTTCGCATCCTCGATCGACGACACACCGGAAACCTTGACCGGTCCGTACCCGTCCGAACTTGAGACGCTGTACCTGCCGACGATCTATCATGCGCAACTCGATCTCATCGTCACGCGTTCACTCACGGTCGGCGGTTACCATTGGTTCCGGTTCGAGGCGCCCGAGGCCGCCGTGTATGAGTTCTACACCACCGGAACGACCAATACCGTGGGTGATTTCTTCAATCTCCCGGTTCCCAATCAATCCATGGAAAACATCATCTCATCCGTCGATGGCGGTGGTCTCGGCACCAATTTCAAGACGGCGTTCTACCTCGAGGAAGGCCAGGCGATCTTCGTTCGCGTGCGTGGCTATAATTGGACCTCTACAGGGACCTTCAAGTTCAGGGTGGTTTGGTCACCTCTTCAATATATGCTATATTAGGATGTAAATGAATATATATGAATTTTCGATAACCCCTCCGTCCGGAGTGTTCCCAAGTAGCGATTATGCGTGATGAATCAATGTTGGAATCGATAATCATGCCCGGCTTTCTATCGGTATGATAGATTGTCGATCTATTTGCTATGCTCCTTCTTCTCATCTCTTGATCATTTATATGCATATCTGATGAACCATCATATGTGTTGTAAGAAATGGCCGGACGAGTACTGTCAAGAATGTTGTGTAAATGGGTAGACACAATGAATCCGGAATACCCGTTGCTTTGACTCTTTGTTCTTTCAGTCTTTTTGTTCAATTTGGTCATTGTATCTTCTGTCCATGATTTGGTTCAGTTCAGGGAGAACTGAACCAAATCCGCGATGAACCAGGACCCCCATGCGAAAGTTGTAGGATTCGATGCAGGAAACGAGATGCTTGTCCATCGACTCCTCTGAGGGGAATTGGATCTTCGCCTTGAGATCGCGCTTCAGATGCTTATTGAAGTTCTCGATCAGGTTCGTGGAATAGAGCGAGGGTCGGTTCTCCGCGGGGACTCGTAGAAAGTCAGAAGGTACCGGTTCTCCAGGATCGATGCGATCATCTTGGGATGGATTGGATTCCATTTCTTGACGAAACCATCCAAGACGGACACGGCCGCGGCGGCCGAGTCCCGCCTGTGGATTTGTTTGAAATCACCTAGGATCTCCATCCGGTCCTTCACGCGAACGTGACTGGCGATATTCCGCATGACGTGAACGAGACAGCGCTGGATTCCCGCCTTGGGATAAAAGCGCAGGATCGCCTCTTCAATGCCCTTGAGGCCATCCACCACGAACAGCAAGGGCCTTTTCTCGCCCCTTGATCGAATATCTCCCAGCAGCGTCTCCCACGCGACGGCGGACTTGCACGGAGCGTCGGCATAGCCGAGCATCTCCTTCGTGCCGTCCATCGTGATTCCCAGGACGATGTGGATCGCTTCCTTCTGAACCGTGTCCCTTCGCAAGGGGACATAGGTCGCCTTGGTAGATGACCGCGTATTCTTCAGATAGCGACCGTTTCTGGAGTTGAATCCGATCCGGTTTTTATTCTCGTAGTTCAGAAATCTGGTCAGTTCGAGTTTGAGAAGTTCATTGACGGCGGTTTCGAGTTTCGATCTTAACAGTTCTTGGATGGATTCTTCCATATTTACGCGATCTGCGAGACAACGGATCAGCTTCGTGGAAAAAATATGCATGGGAAATCCTCCTGTGTATGGTGAGTCGGCAAACCTATCATACACAAGGGATTTCTCTTTTCATGTCCGAACGGTGCGGCCGTTCAAAAACTCGTTTACACAAGATATTGTACAGTCACTATACAGATCAATTGATCCGGAAGTACCTCTCTTGTGTTGTCTAGCATTCTTTCAATTGATGGAGAGGGTATTGATTGTCGGTTCTGAGTTTGAGTAGACGATAAAGAACCAAAGCGTGATAGCACGTGATGAATTGATCTGGATGTGTTCGTCGGTCTAGATATACACATGTCTTCCTTCCGGGTCGCGCTTCGTCACCCTTTACGATTACTCGACTTATTGCAACAGGTGAGTGTTATGGATGATGTCGAGGTGGGGTCATCGTTTCGAATTGTCTACAACAAGAATCACCATTCAAATATTCTGTTGATGACTTCAAAAAGAGAATCTACATGATCACTTCTTCGCCTCAATTGGCGTCATAGCAGATTGTTGAGTGTGTAATGTTGTGTTGTCAACCGACCACCTAAGTGGTCATAAAGAAGATCTCACTGAACAGACGGATTATATGACAATCGAGTCGATCGGCAAGTGAAGTTGATGGTTCTTTTCATGAATCGTTTCATTAATATTTTTCATTACACAATATACTCACGCGGCGTTATATGATAAAATATATCAAACTCTCTCCGAAATCGACCAAAAAAACCATTTTGACTTCGATTTGGCATCGCGCGCAAAGGCTCATCTTCGATATGTCATTTTTAATTTTCCGATCATTCCATCGATATCAATTCGTGACGAGCGCTTCCGAAACTTGTCCATTCAAACCAGCAAGACATTTCATCTGGAACATCAACAGGACAACAGCACCATCATCATGGACATCTATTGTGTTGATACGATCGATCCGATGGCGAGATGCATTCCTATAATTAATGAAATGGAATAGCATGTCGCGGTCCACTTTTCGATTGCGACTTGACCAGTCGTTTGGCTCTATATTCATTATATGAGAAAAATAGCATGGGAGTGATGAGCGTGATGGAAAGTACGAAACAACCATACGAGTCGCCTGATGTCCAAGTGATCGAGTTCACGCTTGATTCGACCATTGCCACGAGCGGCGATTTCGGATCAGCAACTTTATGTGGAGAAGAGATTTTTTAGGAAGGGTGAACAAATGAAAATCCTTGCGACGATCTTGCTTGCACTATGTCAAACCGTGTTCGGAGTACGTACAACGGAAGTCTCGGCTTCATATCAATCGGCGGTCGATATCGTTGTCGAAACGTATTTTGACGAAACTAATACCATCTCAACTGTCGTTCACGATGTTCAGTACGGTTCGAGGGTGGTATTGACGAGTTCGCTGCAGGATATCGATGGATTCGTCTTTTCTTTTTGGATCGTTAACGGTGCCGTGCAGAAGGACTATGCGATTGATCACGAGTTCATCGTTAGCTCTTCGATGCATCTGATCGCGGTGTTCAAACCATCGGCCAAGAACGTAGTCGCCTTCATGGATGCCAACGGCAGACTGATCGATTTGCAGTACGTGGCTTCGGGAGGATCGGCGGTCGAGCCGGATACATCGTCGATTTCCAAACCGGGCATGGTCTTCGCCACCCCCAAATGGAGTTCAACATACGCCAACGTCACGCAGGATCTTGTCACCGTTCTTCAGTATTCTCCTGCAGTCGTCGATGATATCCGCACGATCAGCGTCGTAAACGGTTCCGGCGGGGGGACCTATCAGGTCAATACGGTGATCACCGTCTCCACAAACGCACTCCTGGAATCGGATTCGTTCCAATTTTGGCGGATCGGAAACAGAATCGTCAGTTATGAGACCCAATATTCGTTCACGGTCCTGGAAGAAACAGAGATCGTCGCCGTTTTCGGCGAACCGAACACTCCTCCCGAGGCCATGGTATCGATGAGCACTCCGGTGCATCTTCGTCCGGGGTATCAATCCTATCTATGCCAGTTCAAGTTACCGGTCGATGCCACTCTGATCGAATACGGAGTGTTGTATCACGAGTCGATCGTCGATCCAACATTCGATGCGGTAGGGGTCGTTCAATATGCCGGATCCAAGATCAACGGGACGACCCACGAGTTCCTGATGAGTTTCCCGTTGTCGAAAAATGGGTATTTCCGATCATATGTCATCTATGGGGATGCCGATTCGGTGATCCACGTCATGTACAACCTGTGTGCTCCTCTGACCACGGGAATCCAATATGAGTCAAGCGGGACGCAGATCAGCATCGTCGGATATGTCGGTACCGAGAGCACCGTGATCATCCCTGATACCATCGCAGGATTACCCGTCACATCCATCGGCCCATCGGCCTTTTCGGGAATGGATCAAATCGTCGACTTCGCGTTTCCGGCGTACTTGAGGACGATCGAGGATTATGCCTTCAACGAATGCGATAATCTCCGCCAGATTGATTTGCCGGATCGCTTGCTGTCGATCGGGTACGCCGCATTCCACGCGTGCAACCGTCTGACGGAAGTCGCCCTTCCCTCGGGCCTGTTGAGCCTCGAATCATGGGCGTTCGGCGAATGTACCGATCTGCGATATGTCCAAATCCCGGAAAGCGTCATCGTCATCGACGAGTATGCCTTCGCTTTGTCAAATCAAATCATCCTGCTGGTCGATGCTGGGGAAAGACAGGCGAATTGGTCGGATGGTTGGGATTATTACATGGCGGATGTGGTCTGGAATTACCGTTCGACGGACAGGACCGACGAGTACGTTTATGCAATCACCTCAACTGACGAAGTCTATCTGCTGGAACTCGCGGCGGGATTCGTGCCGACCGATGTCGTTCTGCCGTCACAGATCGATGGGATGAACCTCATCGGTTTCTCTGGGAAGATGTTCAGTGGCTGCCAGACATTGACCTCGATCGTCATTCCCGAAACCGTCGGGAGCGTCGAACACTCTGCGTTCTTTCAATGTACCAACATGATTTCGATCGAACTGCCGGAAGGATTGACCGTCATCGAAGATTACGGACTCTACGGTCTTTCAAACGTCACATCCCTCATCATCCCAGCTTCCGTCACCTCGATCGGCAGAAATGCGATCACGGGCAACATGAATCTCTACTTGCGGTCCGCCGAACAGCCGGAAGCCTGGCATGAGGAGTGGTGCCGAACGACCGGACAGTTCGTCTGGGGGTATGTGGAGTCGCGCCAAAACAGTCAGTATGAATATATCGTTCATTCTGATCATACCGTTGGAATCTGGTCGGTCGATGAATCGATCAACGCATCTTCCGTCCAGGTACCCGCATTCATCGACGAAATGCCGGTTTCCATCATCTATGAAGATGCTTATCGTGAACTTTCGTTGATGGAATCGTTGTCGATTCCCGCATCGATCAGAGAAATCCGCGCCATGGCGTTCTACTCTTCTCCATTGTTAACATCGATCACATTCGCCACCTCTTCCGCCTTAACAGTCATCGGCTCGTCCGCGTTCGCCAAGTGCTCCCTGCTTCAGGATGTCACGTTGCCGACGGGACTGTTGGAGATCGGTTATGCAGCATTTTCCATGTGTTCCTCCCTTACCGATATCGTGATCCCCGACAGCGTGGTCACGATCGGTTCAAACGCATTCCAATATGCGACCCAGTTGCAGCGAGCGTATCTTCCGTCAAGTGTCGTGTCAATCGGTGTGGGTGCCTTCTTACAAAGCCCATCGCTATTGATTTTTGCCGAAGCGGCTACCAAACCGACCGGCTGGGAGGTCGATGAACTGAACAAACAGAGCTGGAACGATAGCAATCGACCCGTTTTATGGGATTATCAAGAAACAAGGATAAACGGCGAATACCGTTATGCCGTCACCAGTTCGGGCGAAGCGGTGATCTTGGGTTTGTCTCCCGGATATGCTCCGTCCGAACTGGTCATCCCCGAGTCCCTCGAAGGAATGACCGTCACGACGGTTTTCGCGAGAGCGTTCGCCGATCGAATCACGCTGACCTCCGTTGTGCTGCCCGGAACCATCGACACGATCGCGTCCGAAGCGTTCTATGGTTGCGAATCACTGACGAGCGTCGTGATTCCAAGTGAAGTGCAGACAATTGGATCCATGGCATTTCTATTGAGTCCGCTCCTTGTGATCTACGCAGAAGCAGAAGCCGCTCCTGACGGATGGACCGAAGGAGACGTCAACCAGAATAATTCCCTGCCATGGAATCCTTCTGAATTTCCAGTCGTGTACGGATTCATCCGCACGGAAATCGCGGATGGGTTGCGCTATGCGGTTCTTCAAGGCGACAAGGGGATGATTCTCGGAACAACATTGTCGTCGTCGACCATCGTGATTCCCGGATCGATCGCGGGTTTGACGGTCGTCGGCATTGGACCGTTTGCGTTCTATGAAAATTCCACGATCCAGGAAATCGAACTGCCAAACACGGCCGAGACCTTGGGTGCCAATGCATTCGCGGGTGCGGGGAATCTATCGCGCGTCGTTTTCGGCTCTTCATCTGCATTGTCGACGATTGGTAAATACGCCTTCTATCATTGCCTGAAACTCGTCTCGTTCAAAATGCCGGAAAACACCCCCTTGTCGGGCATCGGATTTCAAGCGTTTGGATTCTGCCGTTTGTTGACGGACATCTATGTTCCCGATACAGTCGTCGACATGGGGGGTTATGTCTTCAATGGATGCAGTTCGCTGCTGATCTTCACGAATCTTGCACAGGTCGGCAGTACTTGGGATTCCGAATGGAACAACAGCAATCGTCCCGTCATCTTCTCGTTCACCATGCAATACAGAACATTCGTCTTCGAGACGAACGGCGGGACATCGGTCGAAAGCGTCTCGGATTATGTGCTGTCGTCGTCGCCGACGACACAGCGCGTCGCATACCTGTTCGCCGGATGGTATGACAATGCCGAGCTGCTTGGTGATTCCATCGATTTCCCGTATTACGATGCAACATCGAACGGACTGGTTCTCTACGCGAAGTGGGATCCGAATCCGTTCGTCTTCGTGTTGAACTCGCAAGGCACATATACCGTGACCGGATACGAAGGATCCGATGTGAACGTCGTCATCCCGAATTCATATCTTGGGGTCGCAGTGACGCATATTGGATATCGGGCCTTCGCCGATCTCGTCTCGATCACATCCGTGACAATCCCCGAATCGATCGTCTCGATGGAGACATATGCATTCGCCGGATGCACTGGATTGACGACGTTGATCGTCCTCTCTGCCGCATCCGAAATCCCCGTTGCGTTCTGCAGTGGCTGTACGAATCTAGTGGACGTGCAATTGCCGTCGGCCATCGAAACAATCGGTTCTTATGCATTCTCACAATGTTCATCCCTTGTGGAACTCACATGGCCGGTGTCGCTGACGACCATTTCCGATTATGCATTCTCTGGCTGCGTGTCCCTGACCGAAATCACGATTCCCGCAAGCGTGACAACAGTCGGCACACATGCCTTTTACCAATGCACATCGTTGACTACCGTCGAGATATGGGGAGACATCGGCGTCATTGCGAACTCCCTGTTCAGCAATTGCACGGCATTGAACAGCATCCTCATTCACTCGGACGTGACCGAAATCGGTACATCTGCATTCGCATATTGTCCATCGTTGACCGCTATCGCGTTGCCTGACAGCGTGGTCTCCATCGGCGGAAACGCATTCAGTGCGTCCGGTCTCTCTGAGTTTTCCTTCCCGGCCCAGGTGACGCAGATCGGGGTTCAAACGTTCTATGATTGCTCGGCTCTTGCGAACGTTGTTTGGCCCGACCATCTCGTCTCCATCGGCGATTATGCGTTCTACCAGTGCAAATCCTTGACAAGCGTCACATTGCCCGCCTCGGTCGAGACGATCGGGGAAGGTGCGTTCAGAGAATGCGACGCCATCACGAATGTCACGCTCTCCTCGTCGATCATCACGATCGGCAATGAGGCGTTCACCAGTGCGGTTTCATTGGTTTCATTTGTGACAAACGCATCGATCTCCGACATTGGGGATATGGCATTCTACAACTGTACCAAACTCGCGTCGTTCGTCGTTCCGGGCACATTGGGTACGATCGGCGCATACGCCTTCTATAATTGCGCATTACTCCATTTCACCATTCCTTCATCCGTCACGGCAATTGGCAACAGCGCTTTTGAAAAATGTCTTGCGCTTCAAGCCGTGACGATTCCCGGGGGCGTCCAGGAAGTCGGATCGAAAGCGTTTTCCGGATGTACCGGATTGACATCGATCATCGTCAGTGAAGGCGTCACGGGCATCGGTTCGTCCGCATTCAGCGGGGTCACCAATGTGACGACGCTGATCTTGCCGGATACGTTAACGACGATCGGAAGCAGCGCGTTCAGTTCATTGAGCAAGGTCAGTCAACTTACGTTGCCCGATTCGTTGATCACCATCGGCTCCAGTGCGTTTTCTGGATGCAGCAAACTGGCCTTGTTGGATGTACCTACCAGCGTGACAACCATCGGTGCATACGCATTTTCCGGGTGTACGAAGCTGGTTCTTCTGAGCTCCTTCGAGTCGGCACCTGCATCATGGGATGTTGACTGGGCCGGGAATGGCGTCACCACGACTCCGAGCGTTTTCAATGTTTCCACGGTAATCGACGATGGCGAGTGGCTCTATGCCCAATTGAAGGACGATACGGTTACCGTCATCCGTCCATCGACAAGCTCGACGGCATCGGACATGACGATTCCTGAAACGTTATCGGGGTTGACGGTCATCCGGTTGGTCGCGAATGCATTCAGAAACAACACCAACATCAGATCTCTCGTCGTCAACGCCCCGATCACGACGATCGAGAACTATACGTTCTTCTATGCAAGTAATCTTTCGTCGGTGACTTATGTCCAGCCTATCCTTGTCTCGATCGGCAATGCGGCATTCATGGGGACCAAACTGATGAGGTTCATCGTCACGACCTCCGTCACGACCATCGGATCGGGCGCATTTCAAGGAATCGGCACAGCCTCGGTCCTGTTCGTCGAAGGGATCTCCGCTCCCTCGGGGTGGAATGAGAACTGGACGTATACGGCATCGCAAGCGATCGTATGGGGATATGAATCGACGGTCGTCTTCAATGAAATCGAATATGCGATATCCTCCGACGACACGGCGACCGTCATCGGCCGTCAGGATGGTTCGCTGGCCACGGACTTCGTCATCGCGCCGGTCGTCGAAGGATACCCTGTCACCGGCATTCGCACGGATGCATTCCGCGGCCAATCGCAAATGAAAACAATCCACATACCGGATTGCGTCGCCTCCATCGGCGGATATGCTTTTTATCAGGCAACCGCAATCATCATCTATTGTGCGGCTTCCTCACAGCCGAGTGAGTGGAGTTCAACATGGAATGCCTCCAATCGTCCCGTATATTGGGGGTTCATCGAACTCGGTGATGATGGTGCCGTCAAATACATGGCGAGCCTGTCCGGGAGTTATGTGATGGGGCTGTCCCCGAGTTTCTCTGGCACGGATCTCGTCATTCCGGATGAACTGGGGGGAATGCCGACCGTTTCGATCGAATCGTATGCATTCGCCAACGCTTCGATCCAAAGCGTCACGATACCGTCGTCAGTCACCAGCATCAAGTCTTTTGCCTTCAGTACGGCGAGTGATCTATCGCAGATTACGTTCGAACCGGGATCGCTTCTGTCGAGCATCGGGAACAACGCCTTTGAAAACTGCTTCGCCTTGACGGGAATCAATCTGCCGGACGATCTCCTGACCATCGGCAACTACGCATTCTGGCAATGCACCAGTCTCACCTCCATATCGCTCCCTCAGGAGTTGACGACCCTGGGAATCCGCGTCTTCAATTCCTGCTACCTATTATCGTTTGTGCTGATTCCCGAATCCGTGACTGTCGTGGGCGGCAATCAATTTCTCGGCTCGTCATCCGTCAACGTGTATTGTGAAGCGGCGTCATTGCCGGCCGGATGGAGCGTTGACTGGAACAGCATGGGGTGCCCCGTCGTTTGGGGGTACACGGGATCATGAAGAACCCGCTCTGCCTTATGATGCAAGTCAATCGGAAATCCTGGTGAAAAACCGTTACACTCAGTCAACGCGAGTTGATGACCTCATTCAAAAGCGAGAACATGCCGGTTCTCGCTTTTCACGACGGAAATCGGTCGGAGAAGAAGACGGAAAGAGTTTATGGTATCGGTCGATCCACAATCGTCCCTTAATGATGGTCCGGTACGACCTGCTAACAGATTTTTCCCGATCGTAATGATAAACGTTCTACCCGATGTAGAGAACATCATATCGACGAAGTGAGTACCGTCGATGGGTCGGTCTTGCCGATCATGGTCGTGGAATCTCCTTTTCATGTCTATCCCACCGCTTTTTGGCTTGCATATAAAGCGCTTTCATTGTATAATGGTGATGGTCAAGCGGAGGTAGACGAGTCGCCCTCCCGAAACGTCGAATCCGATCAAGAACAAATGTCTCGAAAGGTGGACTTTTTCTAAGCATTCCATCGGTCACCCCAGCATTTGTTTTTTTTCTGTCTGCCGGAACCAACTCGCCTAAAGGCGAAATACAATAGAAAAGAAAGTACGAGGAGAAAGCATGTTCAACAGCGGTTATCTCAACAGGGTCTTCACGGATGTCAAGAAGCGTTACGGCGACCAACCGGAGTTCATCCAGGCGGTCGAGGAGTTCTTCGGATCGATGGACGTCCTCGTCGACAAGGAACCCAACATCGAGAAGTATTCGGTCATGGAGCGCATCGTCGAACCCGAGCGCGTCATCAAGTTCCGCGTCACCTGGACCGGCGACGACGGCAAGATCCGCGTTGCCCGGGCGATGCGCGTCCAGTTCAACTCGGCGATCGGCCCGTACAAGGGTGGCATCCGCTTCGCCCCGAACGTCAACGAATCCATCTGCAAGTTCCTCGGCTTCGAACAGACCTTCAAGAACTCGCTGACGGGTCTGCCGATGGGCGGCGCCAAGGGCGGCGCCGACTTCGACCCCTCCGGCAAGTCCGATCAGGAGATCATGACCTTCTGCCAGTCCTTCATGTCCGAGCTCTGGCAGCACATCGGTCCGAACGAGGACGTCCCCGCAGGCGACCTCGGCGTCGGCGCCCGGGAGATCGGCTACATGTTCGGCTTCTACAAGAAGATGAACCGCGAGTGGAACGGCGTCTTCACCTCGAAGGGCATCGCCTCCGGCGGCTCGCTCGGACGGAGCGAAGCCACCGGCTACGGCGTCTGCTACTTCGCCGAGGAGATGCTTCGGGCATATCGAAACGATACCTTCAAGAACAAGCGCGTGATCATCTCCGGCGCCGGCAAGGTCGGCTGGATGGCCGCCCAGAAGGCGACCGAACTGGGCGCGAAGGTCGTCGCCATGTCCGACATGGCGGGCGTCATCCACGACGAGAACGGCATCGACCTCGAACTCCTCAGGAACCTCTCGAAGACGAATTCCGTCGTCATGGACAAGTATCGCCTGACCCATCCGGAGGCCGTCTTCAACCCCGACACGAAGTCGATCTGGACGATCCCCTGCGACATCGCCATGCCGTGCGCGACCCAAAACGAGATCTATCTGCCGAGCGCGGAAGCCCTCGTCAGGAACGGCTGCTGGATGGTCGTCGAGGGCGCGAACATGCCGACGACGCTCGACGCGACCAACTACCTCCTCACCCACGGCGTCCTCTTCGCCCCGGGCAAGGCCGCGAACGCCGGCGGCGTCGCCGTCTCCGGCCTCGAGATGACGCAGAACGCGATGCATCTGAACTGGACCTTCGAAGAGGTCGACGCGAAGCTGCACGAGATCATGGCGGGCATCTTCAAGAAGGCCGACGAGGCCGCGATGAAGTACACCGGCACGCACAACCTCGTCGCCGGCGCGAACATCGCCGGGTTCCTCAAGGTCTACCAGGCGATGCTCGAGCAGGGAACCCTCTGACAAGGAGGGATCCCGATGAGCGCCGTCAAGCCCCCCCGCATCCTGTTGCCCCGCGAGGGCACCGACCTGACCCGCTGGGCGGTCGTCGCCTGCGACCAGTTCACCTCCGAACCGGAATACTGGCATAATCTCGAACGGTACGTCGGACCCGCCCCCTCGACCCTCCAGATGATCCTCCCCGAGGCCTTCCTCGAGGACCATCCGCTGGAGCGGATCGCCCGGATCGACAAGACGATGGAACTCTACCTCGAGCACGGCGTCTTCCGCGATCTCGGCGAATGCTTCATCCTGCTCGACCGCAGGACCCCCTACAAGGAGCGCCGCCTCGGCCTCGTGGTCGCGGTCGACCTCGACCAGTACTCCCCCGACCCCGACAACGAATCGCTCGTCTGCGGCACCGAGAAGACGGTCGCATCCCGGATCCCGCCGCGCGTCAAGATCCGCGAGGACGCGCCCCTCGAACTGCCGCACGTGATGCTCCTGATGGACGATCCGGAATCCCGGATCATCGAGCGTCTCTTCGAACGGCGGAACGAATTCCCGAAGGTCTACGACTTCGACCTGAACATGGGCGGCGGCCACGTCACCGGCTACATGATCAAAGACACCGCGTCCGTGATCAAAGAACTCGATCGGTTGATCGTCCCGCACCGCTTCCAGTTCGCCGTCGGCGACGGGAACCATTCCCTCGCCGCCGCCAAGGCGTGCTGGGAGAAGATCAAGCCGACGCTTTCCGGCATCGAACTGCTCGAGCATCCCGCCCGCTACGCGATGGCGGAGCTCGAGAACATCTACGACCAGGGACTCCAGTTCGAACCGATCCACCGCGTCGTCTTCAACGCCACCGAGGACTTCATGGAAGGGCTCTACGACCTCGAACGGGGAGACGCCTTCTGCCTCACCTACACCAAGAAGGGCGGCTCGAAGCCGTTCTACCTGCCCGAATCCGCCCCCGAGGCGGTGAAGCTGATCCAGGAGTACGTCGACGCCTACGTGAAGAAGAATCCCTTCGCCCACGTCGACTACGTCCACGGGATCGAGAACCTGAAGGCCGTCTGCCAGACGGACGAATTCGCCGTCGGGATCACGCTCCCGCCGATGAACAAGAGAGACCTCGTCGAGTACGTCTCGAAGGAGGGCGTCCTGCCCCGCAAGACGTTCTCGATGGGCGAAGCCACCGAGAAGCGCTACTACCTGGAATGCCGCAAGATCAAATGACGAAGGGAGAATGATCGAATGAAACGCATCTACAACTTTTCCGCCGGACCGGCGATGCTGCCGGAGGAGGTCCTCCGCGAAGCGGCGGAGGAAATGCTCGACTACCGCGGATGCGGGATGTCCGTGATGGAGATGTCCCACCGCTCGAAGGTCTACGAGGAGATCATCGCCGACGCCGAAAAAGATCTGAGGACCCTGCTCAACGTCCCGCAGAACTACCGGATCCTGTTCATCCAGGGCGGCGGCACCCAGCAGTTCGCGATGGTGCCGATGAACCTGGTGAAGAATGGCGTCTTCGACTACATCCTCACCGGCCACTGGTCGAAGAAGGCGGCCGAGGAGGCCGCGATGTACGGCACCGTACACATCGTCGCAACCTCCGCCGACAAGAACTTCTCGTACATGCCCGACGTCTCCGACCTCAAGCTCACGGACAACGCCGACTACCTCTACATGTGCGAGAACGAGACCATCGGCGGCTCGACGATGTACCGTCTCCCGGACGCCAAGGGACACGTGCTGGTGAACGACGCCTCGTCCAACTTCCTTTCCCATCCGCTCGACGTCTCGAAGTTCGGCCTGATCTTCGCCGGCGCGCAGAAGAACGTCGGCCCCGCCGGCGTCGTGATCGCGATCGTCCGCGAGGATCTGATCAGAGACGACGTCCGTCCCGGCACGCCGATCATGCTCAAGTACAAGACCTTCGCCGACAACGGCTCGATGTACAACACCCCGCCCTGCTACGCCATCTACATCTGCGGGAAGGTCTTCAAGTGGCTGCTCTCGATCGGCGGCCTCGAGGAGATGCAGAAGCGGAACGAAAAGAAGGCCAAGCTGCTCTACGACGCGATCGATTCCTCGAAACTCTTCAAGGGCATCGTCGCGAAACCCGACCGCTCGCTCATGAACGTCACCTTCACCACCGGCTCCGAGGAACTCGACGCCCGCTTCGCCAAGGAAGCCAAGGCGGCCGGCTACGACAACCTCAAGGGCCACCGCTCCGTCGGCGGCCTGCGCGCCTCCATCTACAACGCGATGCCATACGCGGGCGTCGAGGCGCTCGTCGGCTTCATGAAGCAATTCGAAGCCGCCAATCCGGTGAAGTGAGATGAAGGTCCTCGCCCTGAACCAGATCTCGCCGGTCGGCCTGAACCGCCTGCCCGCGGGGTATGAAACGACCAAGGATCTGAACGACGCCGACCTGATCCTCGTCCGTAGCGCCGTGATGCACGAGATGGCCCTTCCGAAGCGGGTCCTCGCCGTCGCCCGCGCCGGCGCCGGCGTGAACAACATCCCGCTCGACGTCTATGCCAAGCAGGGCGTCGTCGTCTTCAACACCCCGGGCGCGAACGCCAACGCCGTCAAGGAACTCGTCATCGCCGGCATGCTCCTCGCGACCCGCGACATCTTCGGCGGGATCGCCTGGGTCAAGGCGAACCAGACCGATCCGGAGATCGCGAAGACCGTCGAGAAGGCGAAGGCCGCCTATGGCGGCACCGAGATCCTCGGGAAGACGATCGGCGTCATCGGCCTCGGCGCCGTCGGCTACATGGTCGCGAACGCAGCCCATGCCCTCGGGATGAAGGTCGTCGGCTACGACGCCTTCCTCTCCGAAGCGCTCCGCTCGAAGCTCCATCCCGACGTCGCGATCGCGAAATCGCTCGAGGAGCTCTTCTCCCAGGCCGACTTCCTCACCCTCCACGTCCCGGCGCTGCCGGAGACGAAGTACATGGTGAACGCGAAGACCATCGCGATGATGAAGGACGGCGTCGTCGTCCTCAACTTCGCGAGGGACGTCCTCGTCGACGACATGGCGATGAAGGCCGCGATCGAAAGCAAGAAAGTCCGCAAATACGTCACCGACTTCCCGAACCCGGCGTCCGCGGCGATGGACGGCGTGATCGCGATCCCGCATCTCGGCGCCTCCACCGAGGAAGCCGAGGACAACTGCGCGGCGATGGCCGTCGACCAGCTCGTCCACTTCGTGAAGACCGGATCGATCCAAAACTCGGTCAACCATCCGAACGTCGAATTCGGACCCAAGGTCCGCGACGTCAGAGTCCTGATCCACCACAACGCGTCGGTCTCGGGCGAGACCCTCGACCGCATCCTGAGCGGGATGCGCGTGACGAAGGTCAAGGGCGAGATCGGCTACACCGCGATCGACGTGCCCTCCGCCGACGAAGGCATCCTGTCGGCCCTCGAGGCCGTCCCCGGGGTCGCGAGGGTCCGGAGCATCTGAAACCGAATCCGGAATCCGGTCGTCATGGTCAAAGTCAAACAAGCAGGCGGATGAGCGCTCATCCGCCTGCTTTTTTTGACGATCGAGTGCATCGGACGAACAATGACGACCGACGTGTGACCGTCATCGACGCGACGACCGCCACGGGTTTCGGGCTTCTCGGGATCGGACGCGGATGCAAACGTCGTGAAAAGATCGGAGAAGACGATTTTCATCTTCATCTATCCAGCGCGCCGAATCCGTGGTAAAATCAATCATCAATGAGTCGGATCGCGGCTTCCATCGTTTCTTGGACGCCGGACGATCGGCGCATCCCGCCAGATCGCGATCCGACGCGTCCATGCATCTTCACGACAGACACCATGACGGAGGCAGAGACCCATGCCACAAACCGCAAGACGGATCCTCGCAATCACACTCACCTTCGCAGCCCTCGCCTTTGCGACCGGCTGCGGGATCGAACGGACGACGGCCGTGACGACGACCTCGACCGTGACGACGACCTCGGCCGTGACGTCGACGACGACCTTCACCGGCACGACCGGCGTGTCCACGAGCGTCGCCTTCTTCGAGGCCCCGTCGTTCCTCGGGATCGCCGTCACCCCCTCGGAGCCGCCGACGGCGGCCTCATGGGGAAACGGCACGATCGCAGGCGATCCGTTCGGGACGGACGATCCCGGCAACGTGGGTGACGTCGTCGAAAGCCTGTACGGGGCGGAGCCCCTCCCCGACCGCGACCTGTACCTGCGGCCGGACACGGAGTACAGGATCACGATCCGACTGGCGAATCCCGATCTTTTCGACATCGCGTCGGTGACGCTCGACGGGGTCGTCGTCACTGCGGACGCGTTCGCGGAGGGTTCCACCGCCACGGAGGTCGTCATCTCCTTCCATTCCGGTTTCGAACCGGGATTCCGGACGATCGTCCTGGAGGACGTCTCCTACGGATTCGAAGCGGAGATCCGGCACGTCACCCTTCCCGACGAACCCTCCCTGACGGTCGGGATCCTCGCCGTGGACGCACCGACCATGACCCTTTCGGAACTTGAGACGACGTCGACCACCGTGTCGATGAACGTCGACGTCGCGGATCCCGACCTCACGGCCGTGTTCCGCTACGCCGCCCTTTACGACGGGACCGACGGCACCTTCTATCCCGTCGAACTGGAACTCGGGCAAAACGTAGTCCTGTTCGAGGACCTTCGCCCGGGTACCCGCTACCAGCTTCTGCTCTTCTCCGGCTGCGATCCGTTCGCGGACCAGAGCCTGCGCTTCGCCTATCATGTGAACGAATTGCTCGTCACCGACCTCCCATACGCATGGGTGGATGAATCCGTGACCCATGCGGGCATCGCGGCCGACCTCGTCCTCGCGGATCCGACGTACGAAGGAACCCTCGTCCGGGTCGAGCTCCATCGGGAAGGTCTCCGGGTTGCGACCGCGGCCGATCCGCTCCATCCCTCCTTCGCCGATCTGCTTTCGGGGACCGCGTATTCTCTCGTGGCGACTGCGGTCCAGGACGTGCACGGGGTCGGTTCGACCGAGGTCGTCGCGCTGGAAACCGCGTTTGCGACGACGACGAACGCCGTCCCATCGATCGCGTTCGGCGACCATGAGGCGAGTGCCGGTTCCATCGCGTTCGCGATGAGCGCGGACGACCCCGACGCCGTGGGGGATTGGCTGGTTGCCTCGATCTACGACGAAGGGGCCTACGTGGCGAGCGCGGCCGACCTGAACGCGCCCGTCTTCGACGGACTGCTTTCGGATCACGCGTACGAGA
Organism: Candidatus Izemoplasmatales bacterium; assembly: GCA_041649275.1. NCBI lineage: Bacteria > Bacillati > Mycoplasmatota > Mollicutes > Candidatus Izemoplasmatales > Candidatus Izemoplasmatales bacterium. Next base: position 14,962 of record JBAZNL010000014.1, on the reverse strand, counting down.
TCCGCATCGTCTACCATTACGACCTCGGGGACGGACTGGGAACGAGGATCGTCACCGCATCCATGAAGGTCCGCACGATGGCGAATCCGGCGCCCGAGGCCGCGCTCGCGGACATAGTGGTCACGACGGAGACGCTATCCTTCGCCGTCGCCCTATCCGATCCCGCCGGCATCGGCCGGATCGCGACCGTGGAACTCCGGGATGCGGGGGGATTCATCTCCGCGCTCGATCCTCTGGCCGTTTCGCACCTTCTCGAAGGGCTTGCGTCCGGCCACGAGTATCGGATCGCCGTCGGCGTCGAGGCCGACTTCGGCGACGGCCGGGGCATCCGGACGATCGAAAACGAGTTCATCGTGAGGACGGAGGCGAAGGCAGCCCCGGTCGCGTCGCTTCAGGGAAATCCCGAAATCTTCGGCTTTTCGCTCGCCTGGTCCGACCCCGAAGGGACCGGCGAGGTCCTTGGCGCGGGGCTCTATCTCGGCGACGTCCTGATCGCCGAGCTGTCGGCCGACCTTCGGACCGATGTCCTGCTGGCCTCGGATACCTCGTATACGGCGCGGGTCCGGTACCGCTACGACCTGAACGACGGCGCCGACTGGCATTACGTCGAACTGGAGGCGGAAAGCCGTACGCCCGTCCACGCCGTCCCGACGGTCGCCGTCACCGACATCGCCGCGGGAACCACCGACGTGACGTTCTCGCCGCAGGTGACGGATCCGAATTCGACAGTCAAGTCGATCGAGATCTCCCTGGTCCTGGGCACGGAGACGATCGCCGTCCTCGTCGATCCCGAACATCGATTCTCGGGACTCCTCACGGATACCGAATACCAGATCCGCGTCAGTTGCACCTACGATCTCCGCGACGGGATCGGCGATCGCCAGATGGTCTCCGATTCGACCTTCCGTACCGCGGCGCTGGCGGCTCCGACGATCGCAGTCGGATCCCTGGAGGCTTCGCCGGAACACGTCGAGTTCACCCTCACGGAAACCGATCCAGACAGCCTCGGGAGCATCGTCGCGATCGATCTCAAGAGCGGCGGCGTCATCGTCGCCTCGCTCGCAAACCTCGCCACGCGGCGTTTCCTGGGTCTCTCGCAGTCGACCGACTACGTCCTGTCGATCACGTACCGGTACGACCTGAACGACGGCGCCGGGGAGCGTCTTTCGCATGTGGACGCCCCGTTCGCGACGCTGCCGTACCCGGTGCCGACCACAATCTGGAATGAAGTCCAGGTGGAATACGAGGAGATCTACCTGATGCTCAGGATCAACGACCCCTATGGCATCGCCACCCTCCTCGGCGTCTCCGCCTATCGGGATTCGACGCTCGTCGAGGAGTTCGACGTCGAGTGGGGGACCGACTTCTATTTGAACGGTCTCTTGTCGAACACCGATTATCGCTTCGAAGCGAGGATCCAGTACGACCTGCAGGACGGGTCGGGGGTCCATGTCGTCACCCTGGAGAAGACCGTCCGGACCAAGGCTCGCTCCATGCCCTTGGCCATCATCCGGCCGGTGGTCGAGGGATTCACGTTCGTCGTGCTCGAAGTCGAGATCGTCGATGAAGACGCCGTCATGACGAGGGCGAGTCTGTTGATCTCCGCGACGTCGCTCTACCCGGACAACGTCATCACATCCGATGGAGGAATCTATGTCGCCGAGAACCTGGTCGAAGGAGTGGACCTCACGGTCACCGTGAGGATCTACTACGACCTGGGCGACGGTTACGGCGAAAGACACCGCGACTACACCGTGATGATCCGCCGATAGCCGGGATGCGGGAGGCCGGATGGAGCCCCGGGGGCTCTGCGCCCGCCGCATCCCCGATCACGATCCCCCGTTGACCACCGATTGAAAAAAGCATGGCCTGCGGTCCGAGTGGCGGACCGCAGGCCATGCTTTCGTTTGAATCGGATTAATCCAGGAATCGCTTCAGGCGCGCAAGCAGTCCGTCGAACGGGATCGTTTCGAGGGATTCGACGCCCGCGAGGGTCGTGGTCGCCTCGACCGCGTCGCCTTCCGACCGTTCGACCTGCAGGACGTCGCCGTTCTTCCTCGTCAGGACGAAGAACCAGTCGGTCGGATCGTCCCCGAGGCGCCCGACCAGGAACGCGAGGTCTTCCCCGTCGACGGCGACCGGCTTGTCCGAGGTGCGGACGAAACCTGCCCGCTTCGCCTCGCCGTAGAGCGTCCCCGCGGGCTCCGTTTTCGGACGGGAGGGGAAGAACGTTTCCTCTTCCTTTCCGACGGGCTGGCGGCGCTTCTGGAAGTCGAGGATCAGCCTTCCCTTGTAGGTGAGCGTGCCGAAGTCGCCGTCATGGTACCTGAGCCAGTCCTTCTTCTTGAGCTTGAAGCGGACGGTCTTCCCGTCCTTGAGCGCGAATTCGACGTAGGAGCTCGATACCTCGAAGCCGCCGGCCGAGTCGACCGTTCCGGACGAAAAGTTCTCGTTTCTGACGGCGTGGTCGGACATCGTCCGAAGGACCGTCGCGGTCGTGCGGATTTCCGGAGCGTCGCGCTGGATCTTCGCCTGCTTCATCGTGACGGCGACGGCCGCGCCGATCGCGACGAAGGCGATCACGACCGCGGCGAGGGCGATGATGACGATGGTGTCTCCCATGATGGATTCCTCCCGTATGTCATTTGGAAAACAGGAACACGATGTCGCCCGACACGTAGCGGAGTCCCGTGAAGTTCCCCGTGACCTCGTAGGCGTCGGTGGTCCCTCCGAAGCTGAGATAGAGGACGTAGACGTCGGGCGAGGTCTCGACGAGCTCCCAGGTGCCGGAGATCGTATTCGTATAGCCGCTCTCGATGACGGTGTACTGCTCGACGAAGGTGCCGTTCTCGGCGACGTCGATGTGATGGTTGTACACGAAGGTGAGTCCGTCGCTTCGGCTCACGAAATCGTAGCGGCCGACGACGGTCGCGGCGCACGGATTCGCCGGACCGGCGTCGTAATCGACCGCGAAGCGTTGGAAGTCGGAGTAGAACAGGTCGCCGACGTCATCCTGGATCTCCGCGAGGATCCCGAAGTCGTTCTCGCCGTCCTCGATCGGGATCTCGAAGTAGACGTAACCGTCGTCGTTCGGCAGGTAGGGTCCCTCGACGACCTCGTCCCCGCGGTAGAGCGTGTAGACGGCATCGGGGTGGCCGGCGGTCGCCGCGACCACGATCGTGTCCTGCAGTTCGCACGGCATCGTGGCGTTGTAGGAGACGCCGAGCGTCACCGAGTCCGAAAGCGCGGTCCATTCCTGCCGGTCGGGGTCGGCGTCGTACGCCGACAGGTATTCGAAGGCCAGGGTCGGGAAGTCGTCCTCGCCGACGGTGCCGGAAAGCATCCGGTCGTATTCGGCGGCGATCGCGTCCATGTCGATCAACGCCGACCGGCCGACGAAGACGATCTCGTCGTACTGAAGCGCGCCGTCGTCGGCGATCGCGCGGGCGTTGTCGCCGGACGAATAGGGAAGGAAATGGAGCGGCAGGAACGTCTCCGCGAACTCGACGGTGCGGTCCGCCATCCCCGGATAGTTGGGGTCGGCGACGTAGATCAGGTTCTGTTCGAGGCGGTAGGCGAGGATCGCGTGGCCGCTGATGCGGTTGTCCAGCTCGTCGTGGGCGTAGATCGCCATCAGCTGCGGTTCGCCGGTGACGAGCATCGCGTAGCCGAAGGCGTAGAAGACGAGTTCGTCGCCGCGGTCGCCGAGGGCGATGTATTCGTGGAAGGCGTCGGCGTTGAAGTCGAGCCGGGACTGGACGACGCTCGCGAAGCGGTAGGCGTCCGCGTCGTCGACCCAGAGTCCCGGCGTGGATCCGCGGCCGTCGTTGTCGAAGCGTCCGTAGAGCGCGGGATCGCCCGCCCCGAGCTTCCGTTCGGAATAGTACCAGGCCATCGTGAGCGCCTGGCCGGCGCAGTGGCCGCCGGGGGCGAGGAAGGACCCGTAATTCGTGAATTGCCAGTCGTCGACGCCCGGCCGGAAGCCGGTGTCGGCGGCGTCGGGCGCGCTCGTCAGCCGCCGCAGTTCGGCGATCGCGATCTTGGCGACGACGACTTCGGAGAAGTGGTTCGTGAGGACGGTGATCGAAGTCGGCGTCAGGTCCTTGATGGGCATCGCCTCGAGCGTCCCCGTCGCCTCTTCGTAGAAGAACCCCATCGCGAACTCGTCCTCGGCGATCTCGATCGGGATCGTGAGGGTCATCGGCGCGGCCGCGAAGCCGCCGCCGTTGTCGACCTCGATCAGCGGCGTGATCGGCGTGAATTCCGCGCCGAAGTCGTGCTCGAGGATCTCCCGCGTCGAGACGACGACGTCGAGCGGATCCTCGTAGGCGTCCCCGGGGACGGACAGGACCATCCCGTCGACGGCGGACCCGTCCGCGTCGATCGTGATCGCGCCGCCGCCGTCGGGAATCGTCTCTTCGCCGACGACGAGCGCGTCGCCGAGCGTCAGGCCGGGATCGCCGCCGGGAGGACCGATCAGCGCGAGGATGACGATGAGGAGCAAAAGCGTACCCGCGACGGCCGCGGCTGCGATCCGGTTGCGCCGGACCGAGAAGAAGCGGGTCAGGTGCGGCTTCGCCTTCGTCCATAAAAAAACCGCCAGTCGAACAAGACGCCGGACGGCGCCTATGATCCACTGGGCGATCTTCTTCAGGATGTTCAGGACGGCGGCGCCGAAGCCGGCGATCTTGCTGCCGGTCGGCTGCTGGCAATGGGGACAGGTGCGTTGGTAGACAGGAACTTCTTGACCGCAATTCGTGCATTTCATGGGACAACCTCCGCATTCAAGTTGGACTCGTATTCTGGGTTTGCATGGGATGTTGGGGGTTGGTCTCTAGGAGACGTCGGATGCATTCATCTTAGGGGACTTGAGGATGATTGTCAAGATGGTTTCATGAAAGAGCGGAATAATGGATTCCCGTCGGCGAGCAAGATCCGGACCGGAAGAAACCGTCGGAACATGCGGAAATCGAGCCCAAACACCCATATTTTTCCCTCATTTCCGAGATTGGGTTTACAATCCCGGAGCCGATGTGATATAAGTAGACCATATTGCGACGTCTTCCGATGAAGACGATCCCCCAAGGAGGCCCAAGAAGCATGAGACTGAAGCATCTCGTCATCGCCTGCATCGCGTTCTTCGCCCTGTTCCTGTCGGCGTGTTCCGGCAGCGGAAACACCGCCGCGTTCCTGAAGACCATGGAGGACGTCGGGTACGTCTTCGAGATCCGGGACGAGGACAGCACCGCATACTACGAGCACGACATCGTCAACGTGCCGTACGAACTCGACGTCGACGTGATCGAACTGTACGTCGGATACGTCGACGGATCCGCCCGGTGGGCCGAAGTGGTGGTCCTGAAGACCGTCGGGGAAGCCGAGCAGTACAAGGCGAAGCTCGATCTCGAGGCGACCGCCGGTCGCTTCGTCATCCAGGAGGAGAACATCGTCCTCATCACCTTCTCACCGGAGACCAACGCCCTCTTCGTCTGCAGCGACAAGACCTGTTGAGGCGGATGCCGCGCGCCGCGACGCGGTCTCATCCCGCGGGGTGAAACCGCGACGGCGCATCCGCGTTCGCGCAGAAGGAATTTGCTTGCTTTTTGCCATGAGAAAGGATAAAATAGATTCGTGACTGAATGGAGGGTTAATCATGGCGAATACACCGAGAACGCAAGTGATCCTGGTTTGCTCGGAGTGCAAGGAGCAGAACTATTTCCTGGACAAGAACAAGAAGCTCCATCCCGACCGGATGGAACTGAACAAGTACTGCCCGACTTGCAAGAAGCAGACGGTTCACCGCGAGAAGAAGTAGCCTCCGGTCAGCCTCTCTTTCTCCCGAAAGAAGGATCTCCAAGGTCGTCCGAAACGGACGACCTTTTGCTTTGACCCGGCGGGTTTGGGCGTCGGTTCGATTTCACGCGCGGATGCTTCCTTTCCGTGCGCGCCGGTGATATAATGGTGCGCGTGGGTCGAACAGGGACGGGATTTCCATCCTGGAATCGCCCCGATACGCACAGACAACACGATCTGACAGGCTTCACGCACCGGAGGACATCATGAAGGACATTCTGATCGGCGTCGACATCGGCGGCACCGCGATCAAGATCGGCAAGTTCGACCTGCAGGGCGAACTGCTGCATAAATGGGAAATCCCCACCGACCGGACGGACAAGGGTTCACGGATTCTCTCCGACGTCCATCGTTCGATTACCGAACAAACCGACTGGGACGACGTCCGGGGCATCGGCTTCGGCGTCCCCGGGCCCGTCGTCGACAGCGTCGTCCTCGCCTGCGTGAACCTCGGCTGGAAACACGTCGATGTGGCGAAGGAGTTTTCCGCCCTGCTTGGCCGCGCGGACGTCTTCGTCCGGGCGTCGAACGACGCCAACGTCGCCTGCTCGGGCGAGGTCTTCCGAGGCGCCGCCGTCGGGAAGAAAAACGTCGCGATGTTCACCCTCGGCACCGGCGTCGGCGGCGGGATCATGGTCGACGGCACCCTCGTCGACGGGAAGAACGGCGCCGGCGGCGAACTCGGCCACCTCGTCGTCGACTTCGACCACCGCCTCCCCTGCAACTGCGGGAAGCACGGATGCCTCGAGACCGTCGCCTCCGCGACCGGGATCGTGAACCTCGCGAAACTGCACCTTTCCCAAAGCGACCGGGAATCGTCCCTCCGGCATTTTTCCGACTTCTCCGCGAAGCGCGTCTTCGACTGCGCCAAGGCCGGCGACGGGATCGCGATGCGGGTCGTCGACGAGGCGGCCGATTACCTCGGCCGCGTCACCGCGGGGGTGATGCTCTCGCTCAACCCCGAGATCGTCGTCTTCGGCGGCGGCGTCGCAAACGCCGGCCGTTTCCTCCTCGACCGCATCGCCATCAAGGCGGACGAATACTCCGCCCCCTTCGCCAAGGACACGCCGATCGTCGGCGCGCTGCTCGGAAACGACGCCGGCATCTACGGCGCCGCCTACCTCGTCCGATGAGGCCGCTTCGCATCGCCGACCCCGCGTTCGGCCAGAACGCCTACATCCTGAAGGACGGATCCGAGGCGATCGTCATCGATCCCGGCTTCAACGGCGCCGCGATCCTGAAATGGCTTACGGATAACGATTGCCGCCTCGCGGCGGTCCTGCTCACCCACGGGCACTACGACCACATCCGCGATCTGCGCCTGCTTCAGAAGACGCTTTCGTTTCCGCTCTATGTCCATCCCCTCGACCTGCCGTTTCTGTCCGACGATGCGAAGAGCGGGGCGACCTTCTTCGGCGGGTCGTTCCGGCTGCGCGGAAACCAGGAGGTCCGTCTCTACGCCGACGGCGACGACGTGCCGTTCGGGAAGGGGACGATCCGGGTGATCCACACGCCGGGACATACGCCGGGAAGCGTCTGCCTGCTTGTCGGCGACGACCTCTTCACGGGCGACACGCTGTTTCGGGGCGACCTCGGCAGAACCGACCTCGAGGGCGGTTCGAACCGCGACCTCGAGGTCTCGATCGGCAGACTCTTCAAGGCGGCGAAGGATTCCGCGATCGTCCGTCCCGGGCATGACGACCCCACGACCCTCGGCGCCGAGCGGAGGGACAATCCCGCCGTCGTCCGCATCCTCAAGAACCGTTCCTGACCGGAACGATTCTTTCATTTCGGGACGAATTCCCGCGGAACCGATGGAAAACCCTTTCCATCCTTGTTATAATGATACTAATCGGATTCCATCGACGATCCGGGGAAGGGCGGGAGGACCATGAGCGCATCCTTGATGGCATTGCTTCGGAACGCGATCCTCTTGTTCGCGCTCGTCTTCGTCTACGGCATCGTCAACTTCCGCATGCTGAAGCGCCGCCTGATCGGCGAAATCGTCACCGGCCTGATCGTCGGCGCGTTCGCGATCCTCGTGATCATGAACCCCTGGGAGATGGAATCCGGCCTCATCTTCGACGCCCGGAGCGTCCTGCTTTCGGTCTCCTCCGCCTTCTTCGGCTGGATCCCGGCGGTCATCGCCGGCGCGATCGCGGCCGCGTACCGCATCTGGCTCGGCGGCGACGGCGTCTACGCCGGCGTCCTCACCGTCGTCGTGTCGGTCGCGATGGGCCTGCTCTGGCAGAGGTTCCGTTCCCATCGAAAGGGCATCCGCTACGGCTACGAGTTCCTCGCCTTTGGCTTTTTGAACCACGTCCTCGTGATCGGCTGTCAGCTCGCGATCCCGTGGCCGAAGGCCTTCACCGTCATCGGAAACATCTGGCTGCCGTTCCTCGTCTTCTATCCGATCCTGACGGCGATCCTCGCGCTCGCGCTCCAGAACCAGCGCGTCCGCAACCTCCAGGCCGACCAGATCCGACGCGACCAGATCCTGCTTCGCGCCGTCATCGAGAGCCCGAAAGGGATGGCCGCGATGGCGGTCGACCGCGAGTACCGTTTCCTCGTCTTCAACACCGATTACCGCCGCATCTTCGAAAAGCTCTTCGGATGCACGCCGAGGGTCGGCACGAGCGTGGTTGATCTGTTTCCGAGCGACGAGCTGCGCTCCGCGATCAAACTCGACATCGACCGCGCGCTGGCGGGAGAGTCCTACCAGTCCCTCCGCCCGGCGTTTGCCGAAACGCTCTGGTTCGAGGCGCTGTGGAGCCCCATCCACGACGGGGGCGGCGAGATCATCGGCGCCACGCAGTTCTTCCAGGACGTCACCGAACGCATCAAGAAGGACGAGGAGATCCTCTACCTGTCGCGCCACGATCCGCTCACCGGGCTGCGGAATCGCCGCGCCTATTCCGAAGAACTGAAGCGGCCGGCGGAGACGTTCGACTTCCCGGTGACGGTCGTGATGGCCGACATCAACGGCCTCAAGATCACGAACGACGCCTTCGGCCACGCCGCCGGCGACCAACTGCTCCTCAAGATCACCGAAACCTTCATGACTCGGTTCCGCGAGAAGGACCGCATCTACCGCATCGGCGGCGACGAGTTCGTCGTCTTCCTCGAAGGCACCGAACGCGAGGCCGCCGAGGACATCGTCGACGCCATCAAGGCGGAATTCGAGAGGACGACGCTGTTCGGCCTTTCCGTCTCGGTCTCTTTCGGGATCGACACGAACAGGGACGGCACCGACCTCCTCGAATCCGTGAAGCTCGCGGAAATCGAGATGTACGACCACAAGCTGGTCGAGATCTCGTCGAACCGCGGCGAGGCGATCAAGACGATCCTTTCCACCCTCCGCCTCAAGAACCCGCGCGAGGACGTGCATTCGCACCGCGTCGCCGAGTACTGCCAGATGATCGGCGAGGGACTCCGGATGCGCCGCGAACAGGTAGCCGTCCTGAAGATGATCGGAAACCTCCACGACATCGGGAAGATCGCGATCGAGGAGAGCGTCCTGAACAAGAACGGACCCCTCACGGCCGAGGAATGGGGCGTCGTCCGCCGCCATCCCGAAATCGGCTATCGCATCCTCGCCTCCTCCACCGAATACGCCGACATCGCCGAAGACATCCTCGCCCACCACGAACGCTGGGACGGGAAGGGATATCCGAAGGGCCTCCGGGGGGAACAGATCCCGCTCCGGGCCCGCATCATCGCCGTCGCCGACACCTTCGAGGCGATGACGGCCGACCGGCCGTATCGCGCCGCGGTGACGCCCGAGAAGGCGCTCGCCGAGATCAAGCGCTGTTCGGGCACGCAGTTCGATCCCGACATCGCGGAACTCTTCATCGCCGAGTACACGCGGCGGAACATGAAGGAACCGGAACCGACCGATTCGGAACCGATGGAATGAAAAAGCCGGGACCATCCCGGCTCGACGACACCCCGCAAGGGGTGTTTTGTTTTTTCAATAACCGTTCACGAGGAACAGCACGGCGGTGATCACGACGATGAAGACGACGCAGATCGCCGTATAGATCTTGAGGTAGGTCTTCCCCTGGTCGGGGAAGTCCCTGAGAACGAACTTGAGGGTGATCAGCGAGGCGAGCGAGCCGAGCACGGTGCCCATCGAGCCGACGTTCACGCCCTGCAGGAGCGGCCGCCAGAAGGCGCTGTCGGTGAAGGTTGAAAGCAGGATCGAGGCGGGGACGTTACTGATGAACTGGCTCGTGACCAGGCCGGTGAAGTAGACCGAAGCGTCGGTGTTCAGGTACCGTCCGACGAAATCCTTCACCTGCGTCAGCTGGGACATGTTCCCGGTGAAGATGAAGAACGAGAAGAATGTGAGAAGAAGGGTGTAGTCGACCTTCTTGAACAGATGGCTCGCGAAGGGCGCGATCAGGCCGAGGGTGACGACGAGGGCGATCCATTCGTGTCCCTCGAAGACCCGAAGGACGCAGAGCAGGGCGTTCGCGAAGACCGTCGCATAGAGCGCGAGGCGCTTCCACGCGACCTTCGGGGAGACCGTGATCGGGTGGCACGGGGTGTTCGGGATCAGGACGAGCGTCGTCGCGATCAGGAGGACGAAGCCGGTGATCGTGATCGGCGCCATCGAGGCGATGAAGGTCGAGAACGGGATCCCGTAGAAGGAATAAAGATAGATGTTCTGCGGGTCGCCCATCGGCGTCAGGGCCGATCCCATGTTGGCGGCGATCGTCTGCAGGATCACGATCAGGAGGGCATGCTTCTGCTGACCCGTCTGCTTCGTCACGAAGAGCGTGAACGGCACGAGCGTGAGCAGGACGGCGTCGTTCGTGACCCACATCCCGAGGGCGAAGGTGGCGACCACGATCACGAGCGCGATCCACTTGATCGAGTAGAACTTCGAGACGAGGTTGATCGCCACGAAGCTGAAGAAGTTTGCTTCGTAGAGGCCGGCGACGGCGGTCATGAGCGAGAACATGATCACGAGCACGCGGTAGTTCGAGGAGACGTAGGAGGAGTATCCGGGATTCGGCGGGATGAAGAAGCACGAAACGACCGCCATCGCGAAGGCGATCAGAAAGACTTTGTCTTTCCAGAAGAAACGAAGGATGTTCCTGAAGACGGTTTTGGCGTTCATCGGCGACCTCGCGTGATTCCCATCCCATTATACATCGGGCGCCGGAAAATACAAGATGCCCCCATTGACGGCCGGTCGAAGGCTTCACAACAATTTCACATTTCCGTTAGCACTCCGCGCTTGACTTTGCTAATGCGCGCGTGTATAATGATGTTAGCAATCCGGGAAACGGAGTGCCAAAGGGGCGAGAACGTGCTCAACGAACGTCAGGAACTGGTCTTGAAACTCATCGTCGAAGAGTACGTGAAGTCCGCCGAACCGGTCGGCTCGCGCACCCTTTCGAAGCAGATGGACGTCTCCCCGGCGACGATCCGAAACGAGATGTCCGACCTCGAGGACCTCGGTTTCCTCGAGAAGACCCACACCTCCTCGGGACGCGTCCCCTCGGAGAAGGGCTACCGCTACTACATCGAGACGATCCTCAAGAACGTCGAGATGGAGAACGGCGACTTCACGAAGTTCGACGACCTCTTCGAGAACCGCGAGATCGAGCGCGAGGACGTCATCAAGGAAGCGATCAGCCTGCTTTCCCAGGCGACCAACTGCACCGCGATCGCGCTCGGCCCGAACGCCTACAACTCGCGCGTCAAGAAGGTCCAACTGATCCCGCTCAGGGAAACCAGCGCGCTGATCCTCGTGATCACCAACATGGGCTACGTCGAATCCAAGCAGATCGCCGTGAGCGAGGACATGGAGATGTCCGAACTCGTCAAGGTGATCGACCTGTTGAACGAACTGCTCGTCGACACTCCGATCTCGCAGGTCTCCGAGAAGCTGCACTACGAGATCGAGCGCCAGAAGATCAAGGAGCTGCTCAAGTACCGCGAGACGATCGTCGACTCCTTCATCGAGGCGTTCTCCAAGTTCGCCCAGACGAAGTACTACCTCACCGGCCAGTCGAACATGCTCTACCAGCCGGAATTCAACGACATCCAGAAGCTGCGCGAGTTCCTGAACACGATCGAGAACAACGAGATCTTCAAGATCGTCGAGACCGACACCGACGGCGTTTCCGTCAAGATCGGCCACGAGAACACCGTCACGGCGATGCGCGACTGCACCGTCGTCTCCGCCAACTACGAGACCGAGGGCGGCGAGAAGGGCACGATCTCCGTGGTCGGCCCGACGCGCATGGAGTACCGCAAGGTGATCACCCTGATCAAGTACCTCTCGCGCCATCTGACCAAACTCTACGAAGACAAGTAAAGGAGCATCACGATGAAAGACAAGGACAAGGACAAGAAGACCGACCCGGCCGCCGAGGCCAAGGCCGAAGCGCCCGAGAAAAAGGAAGAGGCCAAGAAGCCGGAACCGAAGACGGTTCCCGCCGAGGACTTCGACAAGGTCACCGACGAGCTCCTCGAACTCAAGGACAAGTACCTCCGGATGCTCGCGGAGACCGACAACTTCAAGAAACGCAACGCCGAGGAACTGAAGCGCGAGAAGCAATACGCCTCCCAGCCCGTCGCCGACAAGCTGATCGACGCCCTCGAGATCTTCGACCAGGCGCTCTCGGTCCCGACCGAGGATCCCCAGTTCAAGAACTTCCTCTACGGATTCAAGATGATCAAGGACATGATCATGAACGTGCTCGTCGAGGAAGGCGTCAAGCCGATCCCGATGAAGGCCGGCGACCCGTTCGACCCGAACGTCGCCCACGCGATCGACACCTCGCACGATCCCGACCTCCCCGAGGACGTCGTCCTCAAGGTCGTGAAGAACGGCTACAGGTACAAGGATCGCCTCCTCCGGCCGGCGATGGTCCACGTGAACGTCAAGCCGAAGCCGGAACCCACCCCCGATACCCCGAACACCGAACAAGAGAAACCAGCGGAAAACATCGCTTAATGTGAGATAAGGAGAACATACTATGAAAAAAGTCATCGGCATCGACCTCGGCACCACCAACTCCTGCGTCGCCGTCATGGAGGGCACCGAAGTCAAGGTCATCACCAATCTCGACGGCAACCGCACCACCCCGTCCGTCGTCGCCTTCAAGGACGGCGAAGTCCAGGTCGGCGAAGTCGCCAAGCGCCAGGTCATCACCAACCCGAACACCGTCTACTCGATCAAGCGCAAGATGGGCACCAACGCCAAGGTCAACATCAACGGCAAGGAATACACGCCGCAGGAGATCAGCGCGATGATCCTCCGCAACCTCAAGGAATCGGCCGAGGCATACCTCGGCGAGAAGGTCACGGAAGCCGTCATCACCTGCCCCGCGTATTTCAACGACGCCCAGCGCCAGGCCACCAAGGACGCCGGCCGCATCGCCGGCCTCGACGTCAAGCGCATCATCAACGAACCGACCGCCTCGGCCCTCGCCTACGGCATCGACAAGAAGGACAAGCAGCAGACCGTCCTCGTCTACGACCTCGGCGGCGGCACCTTCGACGTCTCGATCCTCGAACTCGCCGACGGCACCTTCGAGGTCATCGCGACCTCGGGCGACAACCGCCTCGGCGGCGACGACTTCGACCAGCGGATCTCCGACTGGCTGATCGCCGAATTCAAGAAGGAGACCGGCGTCGACCTTTCGAACGACAAGATGGCGCTCCAGCGCCTCCGCGACGCCTCCGAGAAGGCGAAGAAGGAACTCTCGACGATCACCTCCTCCCAGATTTCCCTGCCCTTCATCTCGATGACGTCCTCCGGCCCCGTCCACCTCGAGAAGACCCTGACCCGCGCGAAGTTCAACGAACTCACCGCCGACCTCGTGCAGCGCACCGTCGACCCGGTGAAGCGCGCCCTCGCCGACGCCAAGATGGCGACGAAGGACATCGACCAGATCCTCCTCGTCGGCGGCATGACCCGCACGCCCGCCGTCCAGGACCTCGTCCGTCAGATCTTCGGCAAGGAACCGAACCGTTCGATCAACCCCGACGAGGTCGTCGCCATGGGCGCGGCGATCCAGGGCGCCGTCCTCACCGGCGACGTCAAGGACGTCCTGCTCCTCGACGTCACGCCGCTGTCCCTCGGCATCGAGACCCTCGGCGGCGTCTTCACGAAGCTGATCGACCGCAACACCACGATCCCGACCTCGAAGTCGCAGGTCTTCTCGACCGCGGCCGACAACCAGCCCGCCGTCGACATCCACGTCCTCCAGGGCGAGCGCTCGATGGCCAAGGACAACAAGACCCTCGGCCACTTCCAGCTGAACGACATCCCGCCGGCACCGCGCGGCGTGCCGCAGATCGAGGTCAAGTTCGACATCGACGCCAACGGCATCGTCAACGTCCACGCCAAGAACCTCGCCACCGGCAAGGCCAGCTCGATCACGATCACCTCGCAGACCTCGCTTTCCGAAGCCGAGATCGACAAGCTCGTCAAGGAAGCCGCGGCGAACGCCGAGGCCGACAAGGAGCGCCGCGAGGAGGCCGACCTCCGGAACGAGGCCGACCAGATGATCTTCATGACGAAGAAGGCCATCACCGACCTCGGCGACAAGGTCTCCGCGAAGGACAAGTCCGAAGCGGAAGACCGGATCAAGGACGTCGAGAAGGCGCTCAAGGGCGACGACGTCGACAAGATCAAAAAAGCCAAGGAAGCCCTCGAGAAATCCGCCCAGGCGCTTTCCCAGAAGGCCTACGAGGAAGCCTCCAAGCAGCAGCAGGAAGCCCAGGCCGACGACGCCAAGAAAAAAGGCGGCAACGGCAAGGACGGAAACGACGAAGGCGACCAGGTCTTCGACGCCGACTACAAGGAAGTCTGATCCAAGGTGAAAAGCGGTCCGCCGCTTTTCATCCCGTTTAGAAGGAGACCCCCATGGACAAACGCGACTACTACGAAGTGCTGGGCGTCGGCAAGCAGGCGACCGAGGACGAGATCAAGAAGGCGTACCGCACGCTCGCCAAGAAATACCATCCCGACGTCTCCACCGAAAAGGACGCGGAAGCCAAGTTCAAGGAAGTCCAGGAAGCCTACGAGGTCCTCTCCGACGGCGAGAAGCGGCAGAACTACGACCGTTTCGGCCACCAGTCGCAG
>JBAZNL010000013.1 GCA_041649275.1 Candidatus Izemoplasmatales bacterium | reverse complement strand
GCGGCGTGCCGGCCGCCCGTCGAACCCCTCCGAACAAGAATGAAAGACCCGCACGATAATCATTGACACACCTCGACGTGTGGTGTATAATGTTGTTGCTGCAAAAATAGGAAAATGAGGTTGCGTAAGCAGCCTTATAAAAATGAGACCCTCGCACCACCTGGGTGTGTGGGCACGAAAGGAGGAAATGTTTCATGCCAACAATCAATCAGTTGATCAAGAATGGCCGTCATGACAAAGTCCGCAAATCGAAGGCCCCGCAGCTCAACGTCGGCTTCAACACGCTGACGAAGCGCTACAGCGACCTGCACAGCCCCCAGAAGCGCGGCGTCTGCGTCCGTGTCGCCACGATGACCCCGAAGAAACCGAACTCGGCGTTGCGCAAGTACGCCCGTGTCCGTCTCTCCAACGGCGGCGAAGTCAACGCCTACATCCCCGGCGTCGGCCACAAGCTGCAGGAGCACAGCGTGGTCCTGATCCGCGGCGGTCGCGTCAAGGACCTCCCCGGCGTCCGTTACCACATCATCCGCGGCACGCTCGACACCACGGCTCCCGCGGTCAGAAACCAGGGTCGTTCCAAGTATGGAGCGAAACGTCCGAAAAAAGCGGCTCCGGCCAAGAAGAAGTAACGTCTGAAACAACCAATACGAAAATTCCATCATACATCGAAAGGAGGAATTTCATATGCCTCGCAAAGGTAAAGTCGTCAAAAGAGACGTGCTGCCGGACCCGATCTACAATTCCAAGCTCGTGACCCGTCTGATCAATAGCATCATGCTCGAAGGCAAGAAGGGCTTGGCCCAGAACATCCTTTACAACGCCTTCAACCGCATCAAGGAGACGACCGGGAAGGAACCGGTCGAAGTCTTCAACGACGCCCTCAACAACATCATGCCCGTCCTCGAAGTCAGAAGCCGCCGCATCGGCGGACAGAACTACCAGGTCCCGGGCGAAGTCAAGAGCGACCGCCGCGTCACTCTCGGCCTCAGATGGCTGGTCCAGTACTCGCGTTCGCGCAACGAAAAGACCATGGAAGAGCGTCTCGCAAAGGAAATCATCGACGCATCGAACGGCCAGGGCGCTTCCGTCAAGAAGAAGGAAGACATGCACAAGATGGCCGAAGCGAACAAAGCGTTCGCCCACTACAGATTCTAAATTGGAAGGGATTACGTTATGGCACGTGAATTTACTCTAGACAAAACGCGTAATATCGGCATCATGGCCCACATCGACGCCGGTAAGACGACGACCAGCGAACGTGTGTTGTACCATACTGGAAAAATCCATAAAATCGGAGAAGTCCACGATGGCGCGGCGACGATGGACTGGATGGAGCAGGAACAAGAACGGGGAATCACGATTACCGCCGCCGCGACGACCGCTTTCTGGAAGAACCACCGCGTCAACCTCATCGATACGCCCGGCCACGTCGACTTCACCGTTGAAGTATCCCGTTCGCTCCGCGTTCTGGATGGTGCCGTAACGGTCCTCGATGCCTCCTCGGGCGTCGAACCGCAGACCGAAACCGTCTGGCGGCAGGCCAACGAGTATGGCGTCCCGCGCATCGTCTACGTCAACAAGATGGACAAGACCGGCGCCGACTTCGCCTATTCCGTCGACTCGCTTCTCAAGCGCCTCGGCGCGAATGCGGCCGCGATCCAGTGGCCGATCGGCGCGGAAGACACTTTCGTCGGCCACGTCGACCTCGTCGAGATGCACGCGAAGCTCTTCGACGGCGGCCAGGACGAGGACTACAAGATCGTCCCGATCCCGGCGAACCTCGTCGAGATCGCGAGGGCGAAGCGGGCGGAACTCATCGAGAAGGTCGCCGACTTCGACGACGATCTGATGAACCTCTACCTCGACGGCGCCGAGATCGACGTCAACACCCTCAAGCAGGCGATCCGCAAGGCGGTTCTCACCGTCACCTTCTTCCCCGTCATCTGCGGTTCGTCCTTCAAGAACAAGGGCGTCAAGCCGATGCTCGACTGCGTCATCGATTATCTGCCCTCCCCCGTCGAGGTCGCCCAGATCAAGGGCTTCGACAAGTACGGCTCGGAGATCGTCGTCGAACACGACGACCAGTCCGACTTCGTCGCCCTCGCGTTCAAGGTCATGACCGACCCGTTCGTCGGCCGCCTCACCTTCTTCCGCGTCTACTCGGGCATGGTCGACAAGGGCTCCTACGTCCTCAACACCTCCAAGAACAAGAAGGAACGCGTCGGCCGGCTCTTGCAGATGCACGCCAACAACCGTACCGAGATCGACCAGGTCTACTGCGGCGACATCGCCGCCGCCGTCGGCCTCAAGGACACGATCACCGGCGACACGCTCTGCTCCGAAAAGCACTTCGTCGTCCTGGAATCGATGAACTTCCCCGAACCGGTCATCTCCGTCGCGATCGAACCGAAGACGAAGAACGACATGGACAAGATGGGCGTCGCCCTCCAGAAACTCGCCGAGGAAGACCCTACCTTCAAGACCTACACCGACAAGGAGTCAGGCCAGACGATCATCTCCGGCATGGGCGAACTCCACCTCGAGATCATCGTCGACCGCATGCGCCGCGAATTCAAGGTCGAGGCGACCGTCGGCCAGCCGCAGGTCTCGTACCGCGAGACGATCAAGCAGGAAGCCGAGTGCGAAGGCCGCTTCATCCGCCAGTCCGGCGGTCGCGGCCAGTACGGCCACTGCTGGATCCGGTTCGAACCGAACCCCGGCAAGGGTTACGAGTTCGTCGACAAGGTCGTCGGCGGCGTCGTCCCCCGCGAGTACATCCCGGCCGTCGACAAGGGTCTGCAGGAGGCGCTCGCCTCCGGCATCATCGCCGGCTACCCGATGCTCGACATCAAGGCGACCCTCTTCGACGGGTCCTACCATGACGTCGACTCCTCCGAAATGGCGTTCAAGATCGCCGCTTCGATGGCCCTCAAGGCCGCGAAGGAGAAGTGCCGTCCGACCCTGCTCGAGCCGATCATGACCGTCGACGTCGTCAGCCCCGAGGAATACCTCGGCAACGTCATCGGCGATCTCGTCAGCCGCCGCGGCCGGATCGAAGGCCAGGAGGCCCGCGCCGGCGCCCAGAAGATCACCGCGAAGGTTCCGCTCGCCAACATGTTCGGCTACGCGACTTCGATGCGGTCGAACTCCCAGGGCCGCGCCACGTTCGTGATGCAGTTCTCGCACTACGAGGAATGCCCGAAGTCGATCTTCGAGGAAATCGTCAAGAAGCGCAACGGCTGAGCCGCCGCTTGGCAGTTAAGACTTGCTTTATCGATTGCATTGTTATACAATAATATCGACTGAAAACCCCAAGAAAACATAAAAAATCTGTAAAGGAGAATATCAAAAATGGCAAAAGCTAAATTTGACCGCAGCAAACCGCACGTCAACATTGGCACCATCGGCCACGTCGACCACGGCAAAACCACCCTGACCGCCGCCATCACCAAGGTGCTCGCCGAGAAGGGTCTGTCCGAGTTCCATTCGTACGACTCGATCGACTCCGCTCCGGAAGAGAAGGCCAGAGGCATCACGATCAACACCGCCCACATCGAATATTCGACCGCGACGCGCCACTATGCGCACGTCGACTGCCCCGGCCACGCCGACTACGTCAAGAACATGATCACGGGCGCCGCCCAGATGGATGGAGCGATCCTCGTCGTCTCCGCCGCCGACGGCTGCATGCCGCAGACCCGCGAGCACATCCTGCTCGCCCGTCAGGTCGGCGTTCCGAAGCTCGTCGTCTTCCTGAACAAGGCCGACATGGTCGATGACGCCGAACTCATCGAACTCGTCGAAATGGAAGTCCGCGACCTCCTGAACGAGTACAAGTTCCCGGGCGACGAGACCCCGATCATCGTCGGATCCGCCCTGAGAGCCCTCGAAGGCGACCCGAAGTGGGTTCCCTGCATCATGGAGCTCATGAACGCCGTCGACTCCTACGTCCCGCTGCCCGTCCGCGAGACCGACAAGCCGTTCCTCATGCCCGTCGAAGACGTCTTCACGATCACCGGCCGCGGCACCGTCGCCACCGGCAGAGTCGACCGCGGCATGATCAAGGTCGGCGATGCCGTCGAAATCATCGGCATCAAGGACACGAGAGCCTCCGTCGTCACCGGCGTCGAAATGTTCCGCAAGCTGCTCGACTACGCGCAGGCCGGCGACAACGTCGGTCTCCTCCTCCGCGGCGTCGACCGCGATCAGGTCCAGCGCGGCCAGGTCATCGCGAAGCCGAAATCCGTGACCCCGCATACCAACTTCACCGCGCAGGTCTACGTCCTGTCGCAGTCCGAAGGCGGACGCCACACCCCGTTCTTCTCGAACTACCGTCCGCAGTTCTACTTCCGGACCACCGACGTCACCGGCGTCATCAACCTCCAGGAAGGCGTCGAAATGGTCATGCCGGGCGACAACACCGTCATGAACGTCGAACTGATCCATCCGATCGCCCTCGAGCAGGGAACGAAGTTCTCGATCCGCGAAGGCGGCCACACGGTCGGCGCCGGCTCGGTCGTCACGATCGTCAAGTAACGAATTCTATACACGGAAGGATGCGTAAGCATCCTTTTTTGTTTTCCTTCGCGGGCGCGTGATATAATGGAAGGCGAAGGAGGTGGCGCCATGTACTTCGATTCGCACGTGCATCTGAACGACGACCTGCTCTACACCGACATCGAGAACGTCGTCTCTTCCGCCCGTGCGGCGGGCGTCGTACGCATGGTCTGCGTCGGCTACGACGCCGCCTCGAGCCGGCGCGCGGTCGAACTCGCCGAGCGCTTCGAGGGCGTCTACGCCGCGGTCGGCCTCCATCCGGAAAACGCCCATTTCGTCGGCGAGGCCGATTTCACCGCGATCGAAGGCCTCCTCGACCACCCGAAGGTCGTCGCCGTCGGCGAGATCGGATTCGACCGTTACTGGGACAGGACCAAGGTTGAGATCCAGACCGAAGTCTTCGTCCGTCAGATCGGGATGGCGGCGCGGCACCACAAGCCGATCGCCGTCCACATGCGCGAGGCGACCGCCGAGACCCTGGCGGTACTCGCGAACGTCAAACCCGCCGAGATGGCTGGGGTCATGCACTGCTACGGCGGATCGGCGGCGTCGACGACCGATTTCCTCCGCCTCAACATGTCGATTTCGCTCGCCGGTCCGGTCACCTTCAAGAACGCGCGGATCGCGAAGGAGGTCGCCGCGGTGGTTCCGCTCGACCGGCTTCTGATCGAGACGGACGCGCCCTATCTCGCGCCCGACCCCTTCCGCGGAACGCGGAACGAATCGAAGTACGTCCCCTACGTCGCCGCCATGATCGCCTCGATCCGCGGTGTCGATCCGTCCGTGGTCGAGAAGGCGACCTTCGCGAACGCCTCGCGTCTCTTCGGCCTGCCCCTCGCGGACTAAAACGTTTTCATCAAGATTCTCCTTGCGCGCTCCGTGAAACTTGGTATAATGGTGTCAAAGCGTTGAACGGGAGTAGTAAGGCCGTGTTTCATTCCTAGCGAGTCGGGGACGATGGAAGCCCGATAACGGAACGGCTTGAACGTGCCCTGGAGCTTTTGGACCGGATTTCCGGTTCGGACGCATGCCGGCGTTATCGGCTCGAGAGCCGGAGAAATCCGGAATCAAGGTGGCACCGCGAGAAATCGTCCTTGGCTTTTTGCTGGGGACTTTTTATTTTCTCGCATCCGAACCAGATCCGTTTCAGACGCAGGCGGGCGTTATCCGCATCGAGCGCCGGACGTTTTTACGCCCGGAATCAAGGTGGCACCGCGGGAAACCGTCCTTGGCGAACGTCCGTTCGCCAAGGACTTTTGTTTTCGCGGACGTCCGTAACGATAGAACCTACCCTGAAAGGAAGGAACAACCATGTTCAAGAAGACACTCGGCATCATCCTCGCAACCCTGGCGGTCGCGGCGCTCGCCGCCTGCGCCGACACCGCATCCAACGTCTACACCTACGTCATCGACGAAGCCTACGACGAATATGTCGTGATGGGCACCTCCGCCGACTACCCGCCCTACGAATGGCCCCTCGAGGTCGACGGCAAGACGACGATCGTCGGTCTCGACATCGAGATCGCCAAACACATCGCCGCCGCCCTCGGGAAGAACCTCAAGGTCGTGAACAAGGGCTTCGACTTCCTCCTCGAGGACCTCGAGGCGGGCAAGGTCGACTTCGTCATGGCCGGCATGACCCCCACCGAGGAACGCGCGCTCCGCGTCGACTTCTCCCCGGTCTACTACGAGTCGATCCAGGTCGTCCTCGTCCGCAACGCCGACCTCGCCGCCTATGCCTCGGTCGAGGCGGTGAACGTCGCGACCGTCAAGGTCGGCGCCCAGCTCGGGGCGATCCAGCAGGAACTCGCCGATGCGACTTTCCCGCTCGCCCAGCGCCAGTTCATCCAGCAGGTCCCCGACCTCGTCATCCGTCTGATCGACGGCCAGCTCGACGCCGTGATCATGGAGAAGGCGGTCGCCGACGGCTACGTCGCCAACAACCCGGAACTCGCGATCTCCTCGATCGCGATCGGCGATCCCGACGGCGGATCCGCCGTCGCCGTCCAGAAGGGCGACGCCGAACTGCTCGCGGCGATCAACGCCGTGATCGCGGATTTGCTCTCCGACGGCACGATCAGCACGATCGTCGCCGACGCGATCGCCCTGAACGAATCGACCGCGGAGTAGCATGGATTTCTCGTTTCTCCTGAACGGGCGCTACGTCGGGATCCTCCTCGGAGGACTCTTCCTGACGCTGGTGCTCGCCGTCATCGCCGTCGGGCTCGGGACCGTCCTCGCGCTGGTCCCGGCCTTTCTGCGTCTGTCGAAGAACCGCGTCCTCCGTTTCCTCGGGACGAGCTACGTCGAGGTGATCCGGGGGACGCCGCTGTTGGTCCAGGTGCTCATCATCTACTCGTTCTTCCGGATGCCGGTGACACTCGTCTTCGGCATCGACATGTCGAGTTTCATCCCCGGCATGATCGCGCTCTTCGTCAACTCGAGCGCCTACGTCGCCGAAGTCATCCGCGGCGGGATCCTCTCCGTCGACCGCGGCCAGTCGGAAGCGGCCGCGAGCCTCGGGATGACGCGGGGGCTGGCGATGCGGAAGATCATCCTGCCGCAGGCGGTGAAGAACATCGTCCCGGCGCTCGGAAACGAGTTCGTCACCCTGATCAAGGAGACGTCGATCTTCATGTACCTCGGCATCGCCGAACTGATGTACGCCGCGACGATCGTCCGGACCTCGACCTATGCGGTCAAGGAATCGTACATCGTCGCCGCGATCCTCTATTTTCTGCTCACGTTCCCCACCGCGAAGCTGATGGGGCTCCTCGAAAGGAGGCTGAAGCGGTCCGATGCGCGATGACGTCATCGTCCTGAAGGGACTCACGAAACGCTTTTCCGACGGCACCGTCGCCGTCGACGGGGTCGACCTTGCGATCGCCGGAGGAACCGTCACGGTCGTGATCGGCCCCTCCGGATCGGGGAAGTCGACGCTCCTCCGGATGATCAACCTGATCGAGGAACCCACCGCCGGCAGCGTCCTGTTCGACGGCGTCGACATGCGCGGGAAGGACGTCGACCCCTGCGCCCACCGGCGGCGCATCGGGATGGTCTTCCAGCACTTCAACCTGTTTCCGCACCTGACCGTCCTCGAAAACCTGACGATCGGACCGATCCACGTCCTGAAGAAGTCGAAGGAGGATGCGGAAGCGGCGGCGCGGACGATGCTTTCGAAGGTCGGCCTGTCCGGCAAGGCGGACAACTATCCTTCCCAGCTGTCCGGCGGACAGAAGCAGCGGATCGCGATCGCGCGATCGCTCTGCATGGAACCGGAAGCGATGCTCTTCGACGAACCGACGAGCGCGCTCGATCCGGAGATGGTCGGCGAGGTTCTCGCCGTCATGAAGAATCTCGCCGCCGAGGGGATGACGATGGTCGTCGTCACCCATGAGATGGACTTCGCGCGCGTCTTCGGCGACGAGATCGTCGTCATGGATGGCGGGAAGATCATCGAACAGGGACCGCCCGAAGTCATCTTCGGTCATCCGACGCAGCCGCGGACGCAGGAATTCCTGCACCGCGTCCTCGATCGGATCTGAGGCGACGCCCTCTCCGCTTCGCGGGGGAATTCCGACATGAATTCATGAAGTTCGAACGAATAGATTTTGAAAGCGCTTGACATCGTCATGCGCTTTCTTTTATAATGATGTTAAGAAACCGATTTCCTATTGACTCTCGGAGGTTCATTTCATGAAAAAGATCATCGCGCTCCTCTCCATCGCCCTGACCGCGCTTGCGTTTCTGGCCTGCGACGGGACGACGACTCTCACGACGCTTCTCACGACGACCGGCCTTCCCACCACCGGTTCCACGACGACCGGCGCCACGACGACGCTGCCGACGACCGGCTCCGACACGACGACGGAAGTCACGACCGTTCCCGTCGTCGACGACCGGATCACGCTCAAGGACGGCAAGAACTACATCATGACCGACACCGGGGTCGCCGTCGACCTGTCGGGGTACCTCTACAAGGGGACGTTCGGCGAAGTGGGGCTCGATGAAGGCGCGTTTTCGGACCTGCCGGATTCGGTTACGGTCGCGGGCGGCACGCTCACGGCCACGGAGAAGGGCATGTTCGATCTCTCCTTCACCGTCGGCGACACCACCGTCTCGATCATGCTCTTCACCAAGCTGGCCGAAGAGGACGCCTACGTCGTCTTCCAGGACTCCTACGGCGACCTTCCCGACGGCGCGCTTCCCGAAGGGTATGTCATCCAGACGGGAACCGCCGCGATCAGCGGCGGCAAGCTGCGCCTCGACGGCGTCACGACGACGCCCACCCGGGTGCTGCTTCCCGACTACTTGAAGATGTTCAAGAACTACGTGATCGAGACCGACTTCTCGATCCTTTCCGCCAAGGAACCGACGCGCTGGGCGTCGGTGATGTACCGCTACGGCGCCGAGGGATACTTCCAGATGTGCGTGCGCCAGAACGCGACCGCGACCAACGGCGTCGAGTTCGCCAAGTGGATCAACAACGGCTGGAACGTGCCGAAGACGGTCGCCTTCACCGAGATGATCGATGCCGCCGAGACGTACCGCCTCCGCATCGAACTGAACGGCGACGTGGTGAACGAGTACATCGACGGCGCCTTGCAGCTCACTTACGAGAACGCCAGCGAATTCAAGAACGGCAACATCGGCATGCAGGCGAGCGGCGCGGTCGCGGTCTACGACAACGTGATCGTGACGATCCCCGAGGACTACGTCGACACCTCGTCGGTCGAGTTCACGACGATCGCCGAACTCTATGAACCCGAAACCGGCATCCAGCTCCCGCCGACGGCGATGAAGTTCGCCGCCTCCGCGCAGGACATCCTGTCGATCGCCACCGAGGAAGTCCGCCCGCAGGCTCTCATCCTGACGATCGACAACATGATGAACGTCGTTACCCCCGGCGGCCTCAGGATCATGTCGATCCTGGAAGCGCTGCTGGCGATCGACGGCCGGGTCATCCCGGCGTTCTATGTCCGCAATCGCGACGTCGCCGTCTCGCTCGCGGGCCTTCTGAAGGACTACGGGATCCGCGACGTCTTCATGATCTCGCGCAACACGACCGCGATCACCGACGCCCGGACCGCCTACTCGATGCTCCGCTGCATCCTCGAGATCGACTACGATTCCGCCGTTCCCACACTCGACGACGCGGCCCTGCTCGCGATCCGCGACGAAGTCAACACCGTCGGCGCGATCGGCGCCCTCCTGCCCGAGGAATACGTCTCCCGCGACAACGCCGACTATCTCCAGCGCCGTCTCGTCTCGGTCTACGCGAACACCTACGGCGCCGATGAGGAAAGCGTCGCCCGGAGCGTCCTTTCCGGCGTGAACGGCGTCATCGTCGAGGACGTGGAGTCGCTCTACGGGTTCTACGGCACGTTCCCCGAGAACTCGCTGATCCGCACGCCGCTCGTCATCGGCCACCGCGGGATGTCGACGCGCGCCCCGGAGAACACCGTCGAAGGATCGATGCTCGCCTACGAGGCCGGCGCCGACGTGATCGAGCTCGACATCTATCTCACGACCGACAACCGGCTCGTCGTCATGCACGACGGGACCACGGCCCGGACGACCAACGGAACCCTGACCGTCGAGGAATCGACGCTCGAGCAATTGAAGGCGCTGACCATCCTCGACACCACCGGCAACTTCCCGAACCTGAAGATTCCGACGCTCGACGAGTACTTCGAGACGTTCGGCGACCTCGACGTCCAGATCTTCATCGAGATCAAGAGCACCAAGCTGGAGATCGTCCCGGTCCTCGCGACGCTGATTGACACCTATGGCGTCAGCGACCAGGTCACCGTGATCGCGTTCAGCACGGCTCAGGTCGAGAACATGCGGACGAACCTGCCGAACATCTCCGTCGGCTATCTGAACTCGGGATTCGCGAATGCGAGCAACCTCGAAGGCAGCCTGCTGGTCATCATGAATTCCGTCGTTCCGATCAAGACGACCTTCAATCCGAGCTACAGCGGATTGACCGAAGCGCTGATCGAACAGCTCCATTACCGCGGGATCACCACCTGGCCGTGGACCGTGAACGACGCCGAAGTGCAGTACGAGTACTACTCCATGGGCGTCGGCGGGATCACCACCGACTATACCTGGCGGCTGACGAACGACTGGCTCCGGATGGAAATGAACGACAGCCGGTTCACCGTCGACCTCGCGAACCCGGTCGCGCAGCTCCAGCTTCGCGGCGTCATCGGGACCCCGGGCGGACTCAGCTACAACTACGTGCCGCGCTTCCTGCTGATCGATGACGGCGGCACCGGCATCGCGATCGCGAACAACGCGGTCGTGACCGGCTTCTCGCATGTCGGCTCCGCACTCGTCGCCGTCTGGTTCGAATCGACCTTCGCCGACGGGACGCCGTACCGCATCTTCGACGATCTGGTCGTCATCGACGTCGTCGACAGCCGGCTTTCCGCGACGGCGCCTTCCCCGTGGGTCGGCGCGCTCGCGGTCGCGGTCCTGCCGCCGGCGGCGATCTTCGCCCGCCGGAAGGAACAATCATCCAAAGGATGCAAGGAAACAAGAGAATAAAGTACAGAGGTAACGGGAGGAAAAAATGAAGAAAACGATTGTGACCATGTTCAGTCTGTTGCTTGCGATCCTGTTCGTCTCCTGCGAGACGATCACGACCGCGACGACGGTGTCCACGACCGCCACGACGGCGGCGACGACCACGTCCACGACGACGCAGCCGACGACGACGACCGTCCCGACCACGACCACCGAGGACATCGTCGATCCGCTGATCCTCGGCGCGAACGACCAGGTCATCTTCCAAGGTGACGTCTGGGATCCGATGGAAGGCGTCTCCGCGATCGACGACGTCGACGGCATCATCACGTCGGAAATCGACGTGACGGGAACCTACGACGTGAACGTCGTGGGATACTACACGATCACCTATACGGTGTCCGATGCCGCCGGCAACGAGGCGACGACGTCGATCACCCTACGCGTGAAGGCGGTCGAACTGTCCGGCTTCAACATCGTGAACGGCGACTTCTCCGAAGTTCTCGAACTGCCGTGGGGACACTGGGCGGGCGACGGCGGAGCGAGTTCCGCCACGATCGTCGACGGCGTGCTCAACTATGTCGTCACCGCGATCGGCAACCTCACCTACTCCAACCAGTTCTCGCAGACGGGCAGAACCGTCGAGAACGGCAAGATCTATCAGCTGACGTTCCTCGCGAAGGCGGACGATCCGCGGCCGATGATCATCATGCTCGAGGATCCGGGCAACGGCTACCTCAAGTATTTCCAGACGACGATCGACCTCACCACCGATTGGGTGACCTATTCGATGTACATCGTCGTCACCGGGCCGACGACGTCGACCGGCAAGCTCGGCTTCTTCCTCGGACGGATCGGGACCACCAGCGTCCCGACGACGGTCTACATGGACGACGTCGTCATCACCGAACTGACCGAAGCGCCCGACGACATCACCGCCCCGGTGCTCACCGGCGTCGATGCATACGTCGTCGAACTCGGCAACGTGTTCGATCCGCTCTACGGCGTCACCGTGACGGACGACCTCGACAGCACCCTGACCCTCGACGACATCGTCATCACCGGCACCGTCGATCCCGACACCCTCGGCGTCTACAACCTGACCTACAGCGTGACCGACGCCGGCGGCAACACCGCGATGGTCAACCGTCAGGTCACGGTCTCCGACGTTCCGCCGGCATCGACCTGGATCATTCCGAACGGCGACTTCTCCGTCGATGCGGCCGAACTGGCCGACAACCGCATCTCCGACAACTGGGGATGGCACGCCAACACCGGCCAGATGACCGGCAAGGTCACCGGCGGCACCGCCGTCATCAACATCATCAACGTCGGCAGCGTCGAGTACGGCGTGCAGTTCTATCTCCTGAACCGCGTCATCGAGCACGGCCGCACCTACGAGATCACCTTCCGGATGCGCGCCGACGCAGCCCGCAACGTCAGCCTCGTCCTCGAGAACGGCGTCGGCGGAACCCGAATGTTCGACAACGACTACTCGATCACCACCGAGTGGCAGACGTTCACCTTCACGTACTACCATGCGGGCGCGACGATCACCGCCGGCAAGTTCGCGTTCTTCGCGGGCTACTTCGAAGGCCTCGGCAGCGCCGTCACGACCGTCTACCTCGACGACGTCGCGGTCACTCCGGTCACCACCAGCCCCGACACCGAAGCGCCGGTCCTGACCGGCGTCGAGGACACGCTGGTCGTCATCGGCGACGTGTTCGACCCGCTCCTCGGCGTCACCGTCACCGACGCCCGCGACGCGAGTCTGACCGTGTCCGACATCGTCCTCACCGGGCTCGACCTGTTCGATCCGAACGTCGAGGGCGAATATCTGATCACCTATACCGTCACAGACGCCTCTGGCAACGAAACCAGCATCGTCCGCAAGGTCACCGTCGCGATCGGCGTCGGCGAATCGTCCCTGGTTCTCGCCAACGGCGATTTCACGAAGGATCAGCTCGTTCCGTATCCGCAGCCGGCGACGGCGGGATGGGGCTGGCACGGCAGCGGCCAGTTCGACATCACGATCAGCGGCGGCGTCGCGAAGATCGACGTCTACGACACGTGGAACCTCTACTACGGAGTCCAGTTCTACCAGCAGAACCGCATCCTGACGCAGGGCCAGGTCTATCGCATCAGCTTCCTCGCGAAGGCCGACGCACCGCGTCCGATCCAGCTCTCGATCGAACCGACGGCGTCCGCGTTCGTCTCCTATTTCGACCTGACGACCGAATGGACGCTCTACACCTATGAGTTCGAGATGACGGCGGCGACGATCACGAACGGCAAGTTCGCGTTCTTCGTCGGCAACGTCCACGGCCTGTCGGCCGCGACGACCGTCTGGCTCGACGACGTCAAGGTCGAACGCATCCAGCGTCTCGGCGACGACGAGACGGCTCCCCAGATCTGGGGAACGGAATCCACCGCGATCGTCCTCGGCGCCGACTTCGACCCGATGTTCGGTCTGCGCGTCTACGACCACCGGGACAAGACGCTTCTCCCCGAGAACGTGGTCGTGGTCTCCAACAACGTCGACACCGCCACGGCGGGCGACTACGAGGTCGTCTACGAACTGACCGACGCCTCCGGCAACAAGGTGACCGTGAACCGCCTCGTCCGCGTCATCGCCCCCGAGGACGCGGTCGACAACCGCATCCAGTTCATCGACGGCGACTTCGCGCTCTCCTCGCCGATCACGAACCAGGATTCGAACGTCGGCTGGACCCTCAAGATCAGCGGCTCCGGCGCCTTCGATCCGGCCATCTTCGAGGACGGACACGTCAAGATCAACGTCACCGCGCTCGGCACCGTGCCGCACGGCGTGCAGTTCTTCCAGCGCAACGGCTTCACCGCGGAAGCGGGCGGGATCTACCGTCTCACCTTCCGCGCCAAAGCCGACGCCGCCCGTAACATCCGCGTCAGCTTCGAAGAAACCATGGCCTTCACCGTCCTGCAGTACAACATCGTCGCCGTCGGCACCGAATGGGCCGACTACGAGGTCTACCTCTACAACTACCTCGGCGGCGAAAAGGACGTCAAGGTCGGCTTCTTCCTCGGCCTCGTCGATCCCGAAAGCGTCGTCACCGCCTTCTACTTCGACGACGTCGCCGTCGACCTCGTCGGGTACATCATCGACGAAGCGGCGCCGCGGCTCTCCGCGCCGACCGCCATCGTCGCCAAGGACGCCGTCTTCAACCCGCTGACCGGGATCAAGTACGGCGATCTGCAGAAGAACGTGTCGATCGCCGTTTCAAGCGCCACCGAAGGCCTCGTCACCTACAACGCCGAGACCAAGGTCTACGCCGTGAACACCGCGACCGCCGGTACCTACGTGCTCGTCTACACGCTCGTCGACAGTTTCGGGAACGAACTCGTCCAGGAGCGCACCCTGGTCGTCACCGACGGATCCGAAACCGGAACCTTCGGAATCCTCAACGGCGACTTCGCCGTCGACCAGTTGACGCCGATGGCCCAGCCGGCCACGACCGGTTGGGGCTGGCACGGCAACGGCTCGTTCCTCGTCTCGATCACGGAAGGCGTCGCGAAACTCGACGTCTACGACGACTGGAACCTGTTCTACGGCGTCCAGTTCTACATGCAGAACCGCACCGTCACCCAGGGCGAGATCTACCGCATCACGTTCCGCGCGAAGGCCGATGCACCGCGTCCGATCCAGATGCAGCTCGAACCCGTCGCCTCCGGCTTCACGACCTACTTCGACCTCACGACCGACTGGGTCACCTACACCTACGAGTTCGCGATGACGGCCGCGACGATCACGAACGGGAAGTTCGCGTTCTTCGTCGGCGACATCAACGGCGAATCGGTGCCGACGACGGTCTACCTCGACGACATCGCGATCACCCGGATCTTCGCCAAGGGCGCCGACACGACCGCCCCCCAGATCTGGGGAACGGGCGAGATGAACCTGCTTCAAGGGACCGCGTTCGACCCGCTCTTCGGTCTGCGCGTCTACGACCATTACGACAAATCGCTCAAGGCCTCCGACATCGTCGTCGTCTCGAACGACGTCGATCCCATGACGCCCGGCACCTACCACGTCGTCTACACGCTCGCCGACTCCTCGCGGAACACGGCGACCGTGACCCGGACCGTGAACGTCGTCGCGGCCGAGGACATGGCCGACAACCGGATCGAATTCATCGACGGCGACTTCGCGCTCGAAGCGCCGATCACCAACCAGGATACCAACCTCGGCTGGACGCTCAAGATCAGCGGCACCGGCGCCTTCGCGAACCAGGCCTTCGAGGACGGCTACTACAAGTTCACCGTCACGAACGTCGGCACCGTCCCGCACGGCATCCAGTTCTTCCAGCGCAACGGCTTCGTCGCCGAAGCGAACGGACTCTACCTGCTCACCTTCCGCGCCAAGGCGGACGAGGCCAGGGACATCCGCGTCAGCTTCGAGGAGACGAACAACTTCACCGTCATCCAGTTCAACATCGTCTCGCTCTCGACCGAGTGGGCCACCTACGAGGTCCTGCTCTACAACTACCTCGGCAGTCTGAACGACGTCAAGATCGGCTTCTTCACGGGTCTGATCGATTCCACCCAGCCGGCCCGCAGCGCCCTGACCACGGTCTACTTCGACGACGTCTCGGTCGAGCTCGTCGGCTACCGCGTCGATGCGACCGGCCCGCGGATCTACGCTCCCGACGCATCCGTCGTGCAGAACGCCACGTTCGACCCGCTCGCCGGCATCAAGTACGGCGACGCCGCGAGAACCCCGGCGCTTGCGATCACCAGCACCACCGAAGGCTTCATCACCTACAACGCCGAGACGAAGACCTACACCGTCAACACCGCGACGGTCGGTTCCTACGTCCTCGTCTACACGCTGACGGACCATTACGGCAACGTCACCGTCGAGGAACGCACCGTCACCGTCACCGAGCCGGTCTGATCGGCGTCCACCGCCCGGGAAAGCGGGACGAAATCCCGCTTTCCCAACCGCGCGGAATCTGTCAATGCGGATCGATTCATACGATATCGGATGCGAGGGAACGGACCATGAAAATCACGATCTATGATGTGGCGAAGGCGATGAACCTGTCGCCCGGAACGATCTCGAAGATCCTGAACAACAACGGCTCGATCGGCGAAGAGACGCGCGATCGCGTCCTGCGCTACGTGAAGGAAGTCGGATACGTCGCCGAATCGAGCGCGCGCATCCTCAAGTCGAAGTTCAGCTACACGATCGGCGTGATCTTCTCCGACATCTCCCTCGTCGGTCTCGAACATCCCTTCTTCGGCAGCATCATCCAGCACTTCAAGACCTACGTCGAACGCGAAGGCTACGAGATCGTCTTCATCACCAGCAAGATCGGCACCCACGAGATGAGCTATCTCGACTGGTGCCGGAACAAGAAGGTCAACGGCGTCTTCATCGTCTCCGGCAACATCAACAACGCCTACATCCTCGAACTCGTCGCAAGCGACCTGCCGTGCGTCTCCTCGGACATCATCATCCCGGGGATGCACTCGGTCATCAGCGACGACGCGCAGGGGATGCGGCTCGCGTTCGAGCATCTGCGTTCGCTCGGCATCGACCGGATCGGCACGCTCGTCGGTCCGCAGACGTCGAGGGCGTTCGCGGAGCGCTTCGACAACTACAAGGCGCTCCTGGCCGAACACGGCCTGCCGCTCCGGCCGGAATGGATCTGCGAGTCGCACGGATTCGGATACACCTCGGCGGTCGCGGCGTCGGAAGAGTGGTTCGCGACGATCGGGGACATGCCGCGGGCGATCCTCGCCCAGTCCGACGACATCGCCTACGGCCTGATTCACGCGCTCCAGCGACGCGGCTACCGCGTTCCCGAGGACGTCGCCGTCGTCGGATACGACGACATCTCGTTCTCCCGGCTGTTCACGCCGCCGCTCACGACGATCCGGCAGGACCGCCGGGCGATCGGCGAACGGTCGGCGGCGATGCTGATCGACTACATCGTCCGGGGCAACGGCAAGGGCACCTCGGTCGACCGGGTTCCGGTCGAACTCGTCGTCCGCGCGTCGACGCCTGCATCGCACGTCTGATCGATCATGGCTCCCGATTAAATCGGGAGCTTTTTTTGAGGGCGTTCGATGCTCGGATCGCCCGGGGGACGAAACGGATAGACCGGAAGCACGAAACGAACTCGTCGATGGGGCCGATTTTCGAAAACGGGTTGCGTTTTGGCGAAGCGCGCATATAATGAAAACAGAACAATCAACGGAGGTCGTGTATGAAAAGCAGGATTCGCATGATGGTCATCATTCCCCTGTTCATCATCATCGTGGTCGTCTGGATACTGTACGTCTACGAGAACACGCATCTGGAACAGACGGTCGCCACGTTCGCGGCACTCGGCGGACTGGTCGGCATCTACCTCGAATTCCGTCGATCGAAGCGCATGGCGGAAGCCGAATTCATCACGCGGCTGAACACCGATTTCAACCAGACCGATCGGATTCTGGGCCTCTACGAGAAATTGGAAGCCTATTTCCGCCATCCGGCCGAGAATTCCAACATCTTCGACAAGACCGTCTGCGCCGACTTCGTCGTCTACCTGACGTTCTTCGAGACGCTCTACAACCTCATCAGCCGCAACATCATCGGGATCGATCGGATCCACGATCTGTTCGCATACCGGTTCTTCATCATGGTGAACAATCCGATCATCCAGAAGATCGAACTGGAAAAGTACGACTATTCCTACGTCAACATCTTCAAGCTCTATCGCCTCTGGCTGAAGCACGCATATGAAAAGAGCGGCCGATCGGGACGCACATGGTGGAAGTTCTGGTATCGTCTTCCCGCCAACATCGACGTGATCCTGAAGGAACCGGGAGCCCCGAAACTGGTCGTGCTGCAGAAGCATACGCTGCCGATCATGTCAGAACATTATGTCAAGCTCACCGGCAAGTGAGTTTACGGTCGCGGACCGCGCCGGGAGGACCGCATCCTTCCGTCTGCGCCGCGCCATGCCCGCGGACGTCCCGGCGATCCTCGCGCTCCAGGATCAGGCTGCGGGCGACATGCCGGAACGCGTCTTCGTGCGGACGAAGGAAGCGGAACTGGGGATCCTCGGGGAGGACGGCATCGGTCTTTGGATCGAGGCCGGGGACGGGAGTCCCGCCGCGTTCGGGATGGCGGTCACGGATCGCGGGACCGTCGCCACGCTCCATCGCGACGTCCTCGGACACCTCGGGGATCCGGCGGACGTCTGGATGATCGACACCGTCTTCGTCGCCCCTTCATGGCGCGGCTTCGGTCTGCAGCGTCATCTCCTCGGCCGGTTCGTCGCCCTCGCCCGGGAGCGGGGGATTCCCCTCCTGCTTGCGACCGTCTCGCCGGAAAACCGCCACAGCCTCGACAACTTTCTGGCCATGGGGTTCGCGGAGGTCGGCCGGGGAGCCTACTACGGGGGTTACGAACGCTGCGTGATGGCGAAAAGGATCTGACCGGAGCGTCCTCCGCGCTTGTGAAAAAGACTCCCCTATAGTACAATAGATGGGTAGCCACAAGGGAGTTGAAACGATGGGACTGACTGCAGGCATCGTCGGCCTTCCCAACGTCGGGAAGTCGACACTGTTCAACGCGCTGACGAAAGCGAACGCCTTCGTCGCCAATTATCCGTTCGCGACGATCGACCCGAACGTCGGCGTCGTCGAGGTGCCCGACGCCCGCGTCGACCGGCTCGTCGCGATGTATAGTCCGAAGAAGACGATCCGCACCACGTTCGAGTTCACCGACGTCGCCGGACTCGTCCGCGGCGCCTCGAAGGGCGAAGGACTGGGCAACCAGTTCCTTTCGCACATCCGCAGCTGCGACGCCATCTGCCAGGTCGTCCGCTGCTTCGACGATCCGAACGTCTCCCACGTGGACGGATCGGTCGATCCGCTGCGCGACATCGAGACGATCCGGATCGAACTGATCTTCTCCGACATCGACGCGATCGACAAGCGCCTTCCGAAGATCGAGAAGCGCGCCCAGCTGAAGACCGACAAGGAAGCCATCGCCGAATACGACGCGCTCAAAAAGTGCGCCGCGGCGCTCGCTGCGGAACAGCCGATCCGCGCCCTGAGGCTTTCCGACGACGAGAAGAAGGTCATCAGGAACTTCAGCTTCCTCACCGCCAAGCCGATGATGTACGTCTGCAACGTCGCCGACACCGACCTCGCCGACCATTCGGGAAACCATTACGTGAAGCGCGTCGAGGAGCTCGCCGCCAAGGAAAACGCGGTCACCTGCGTCATCTCCGCGAAGATCGAGGCCGAACTTGCGCAATTGCCCGAGGACGAAAGGGCGATGTTCCTCGAGGAGCTCGGCGTCAGGGAATCGGGACTGCTCGACCTGATCCGCAAGAGCTACGACATGCTCGACCTCAAGACCTTCTTCACCGCCGGCGAGAAGGAAGTCCGGGCCTGGACCTACCGCAAGGGGATGAAGGCGCCGGAATGCGCCGGCATCATCCACACCGACTTCGAGAAGGGCTTCATCCGCGCCGAGATCTTCGCCTACGAGGATCTGGTCGCGGCCGGTTCGGAGGCGAAGGCGAAGGAACTGGGCAAGTTCCGTCTCGAGGGCAAGGACTATCCGATCGCGGACGGTGACGTCGTCCATTTCCGCTTCAACCTCTAGGTGGGCGCCATGAAGGACGAGATCCGTCTCAAGGCGGAACGCCTGGTCCGTCTGTTGCGCGCGCGCGACCAGCGGGTCGCGACCGCGGAATCCTGTACCGGCGGGCTCGTCGCCGGCGCGATCACGGCCGTGCCGGGAGCGTCCGACGTCTTCGGCGAAGGGTACGTGACCTATTCCGACGAAGTCAAGGCGCGGGTCCTCGGCGTCCTTCCCGAGACGCTCGCGAACCATGGGTCCGTGAGCGGCGAGTGTGCCGGGGAAATGGCGAGAAATCTGGAAAAACTGACACATTGCGACCTTGCGCTCGCGATCACCGGATACGCCGGCCCGACGGGCGGGACGGACGCTTCTCCGATCGGTACCGTCTGGTTCGGGGTGAGTCGCGTGGGGCGGACCGAGACTTTCGTCGAACGCTTCGAGGGCACCCGCGACGAGATTCGCGAGAGAGCCGTCCTCAGGATCCTGCTTCACGGACTCGAGGCGCTCAGGAAACAGCCGTGAAACATGCCGGAAGGACGCGAAACGCCCCTTCCGGCGTTTATTTTCGTTTACAACATCATGACGTTATGATATAATACCTTCGCGTGAGAATTTCTCACCCCTTGTCGCGGGAGAG
This sequence comes from Candidatus Izemoplasmatales bacterium, assembly GCA_041649275.1. NCBI lineage: Bacteria > Bacillati > Mycoplasmatota > Mollicutes > Candidatus Izemoplasmatales > Candidatus Izemoplasmatales bacterium. The sequence continues at coordinate 24,981 of JBAZNL010000013.1, read as the reverse complement.
CCGCGGCCAATAGACCATAAGGAGGAACCACAATGAGAAAGTACGATGTGATGTACATCATCCACCCGTCCGTCGAAGCCGAAGCCAGAAAAGCGCTGATCGAAGAACTCAACGCCATCATGACTTCGCGCGGCACCGTGAAGCTCGCGGTCAACGAATGGGGCATGCGGGATCTTGCCTACGAAATCGCCGATCAGAAGAAAGGCTATTACGTGGTGCTCGATGTCGAGATGGAAGCCGATGCCGTCAAGGAACTCGATCGTGTCATGGGGCTCAAGGAAACCGTCCTGAGACACATCATCGTCAACCGGGAAGAAAGATAAGCCGGGAGGGATGCGGACATGTTGAACCGAGTCGTGCTCGTCGGCCGTCTGGTCAGAGATCCTGAACTCCGCTACACCACCAGCAACAACGTCCCCGTCGTTTCCTTCACCTTGGCGGTCAACCGCCCGTTCTCGAGCGGCAACAACGCCGGCGGGAACGACAACAACAACGCCGACTTCCTGCCCTGCATCGCGTGGCGCAAGCAGGCCGAGAACGTCAGCAAGTACGTCCGCAAGGGCCACATGGTGGCCGTCGACGGACGCATCCAGACCCGCGACTACATGGACAACACGAACAATCGCCGGTACGTGACCGAGATCATCTGCGATTCCGTCGTGTTCCTCGAATCGAAATCCCAGACCGACGGATCGCGCCAGAGCGAACCGAAGGAACCCGTCAACAACGACAAGGACGTCGCTCTTCCCAACATCGAAGACGACCTGCCATTCTAAAACCAGGAGGATCCACCGATGTACAATCCCGCTCAGGGCAGCACCAGACCGCAAGGGTCTTCGCAAGGCAACAGAGGATACCGCAAGAAGAGCAAGAAAAGATGCTACTTCACGGACAACAAAGTCACCTACATCGACTTCAAGGACTACCAGCTGCTCACGAAGTTCATCTCCGAGCGCGGCAAGATCCTGCCGCGTCGCGTGACCGGCACGAAGGCGTACTACCAAAAGCACCTGGCGGCGGCGATCAAGCGCGCCCGCTACATGGCGCTTCTGCCATACGTCAAGGAATAGCCCGAAAGCCGCCGAAAGACTCTGTCACAGAGTCTTTTTTTTCGCCCGCGGGGGACTGATTTTGCTTTTCGGGCGGAATATGATATAATTTTCATGATTCATCCGGAAAGGGGGGATGGGCTCTTGAGGAAGCATCCCGTCATCGTTTCCCTCGTCCTCTGGTTCCTGCTTCTGGCCGGCTTCGCAGCCGGTTATTCCTATCTGTCCACCCTCGGCGACCCGATCTATCTCGTCCTTTTCGGCGGCCTCAACCTGGCTGTCGTCGTTTCCATCATCGCCGCGCGCGCCAAGCGCCGTCACCACTTCGGCGCGATCAAGAACCTCGAACTCAAGATCCGCGAAGCCAACCTGCTTTCCAAGCGTCTCCGCAACAGCGAGGACATCGCCCTTTCCTATCTTCCCGTCGGGATGATCCTCTACGACGAGACCCAGACGATCGTCTGGGCGAACGCCGCCGCCAAGGAATACTTCTCGAACATCCTCGTGGAACGCAAGCTCGCCTTCGTCCACGAAGGCCTGAACGCGATGGTGCAGAAGCGCGAGGGCAAGTTCCTCCTCGACGTCTACGGCAAGCGCTTCGAGTTCGTCCACTATCCGAAGAACTTCTGCCTCTACATGTTCGAGGTGACCGAACGCGAGGAGATCAGGCAGCGTCTCCGCGACAATACCGATGCGGTCGGCATCATCAACCTCGACAACCTCGACGAGGCCACCGCCCATCTCGACCTCCAGGTCAAGACCAACCTGCAGGGCAAGTATCTCGGCGCGATCGACAACTGGTGCCGCAAGTACGACGCGTACTTCCTCAACCTCCGCCCCGAGAAGTCGATCCTGTTCGTCAACCGCAGGCAGCTCGAGGCGATGATCAAGGACGAGTTCTCGATCCTCGACGCCGTCAGCGACCTCTCGAACCAGAACGAGGTGCGCGTGACGATGTCGGTCGGCGTCGCCTGTTCCGACCTGCCCCGCAACCAGCTCGGCGAACTCGCCGAGGAAGCGCTCAAGCTCGCGCTCGGCCGCGGCGGCGACCAGGTCGTCGTCAACATCCAGAACCAGCCGGTCAAGTTCTTCGGCGGCAGGTCCAACACCGTCGAGAAGCGTACCAAGATCACCGCGAAGATCAACTCGCGGGCGATCGCCGAACTCATCGACAAGAACGAGCGGACCTACATCATCCCCCACAAGTCGACCGACATCGACGCCTTCGGCGCCTCGATCGGAATGCTCCGGATGGCCCTCGCGCAGAACAAGTACGCCCGCATCGTGCTCGACTTCGACGCCATCGACCAGACCTGCGCCAAGGTCATCAACATGCTCAACCGCGAGTACGTCAAGCTGCTCGACTCGATCATCGACGTCCGCGACGCGCTCGAGGAGGTCAACCAGAACAGCCTCCTGATCGTCGTCGACCACCACAGTCCCGTCCAGACGCTCGAGCCGAAGCTCTTCGAGAAGACCAAGAACATCATCGTCATCGACCATCACCGCCGGATCGACAACCTGCTCACGGAAGTCGCGCTCAACTACGTCGAACCGTACGCCTCGTCGTCGGTCGAGCTCGTCACCGAGATGCTCGATTTGTACAGCCGCGAGATCGACCTCGACGCCTTCGAAGCCACCGTCATGCTCGCCGGGATGATGATCGACACCAACAACTTCACCTACCGCACCGGCGTCCGCACCTTCGAGGCGGCGGCGATGCTCAAGCGCTCCGGCGCCGATCCCTTCAAGGCCCGGCTGATCCTGCGCGAGTCGCTCGACGACATCAAGACCAAGTCGAACCTCGTGAACGCGGCCCAGATCGTCGCCAACCGCTATGCGATCACGGCGCTCTCGCCGGAAACGAAGACCGACCGCGTCCAGCTCGCGAAGACGGCCGACGAACTGCTCGAGATCGACAACATCGTCGCCTCGTTCGCCGTCGGCAACCTCGGCGGCGACCAGATCGGGATCTCCGCGCGTTCGATCGACAAGTTCAACGTGCAGGTCATGATGGAACAGTTCGGCGGCGGCGGACACCTCAACAACGCCGCGGCCCAGATCCAGGGCGGCAACATCGCCGACATCGTCGCGAAACTCGAAACGCTGCTCAAAACGAACATCAAGGAGGAACAGGACATGAAGATCATTCTCGTCAAGGACGTCAAGGGCAGGGGCAGGAAGGGCGACGTGCTCGAAGTCGCCAACGGCTACGGAAACTACCTCCTCACCTCGAAGCAGGCGATCGAGGCCTCGACCGCGAACCTGAAGTCGCTCGAAGACGAGCGCGACCGCACCGAGCGCGAGGCCGAGGCGGAACTCGAGAACGCGAAGCGACTCAAGGCCGAACTCGAGGACAAGCCGATCAAGCTCTACGTCAAGGCCGGCGAATCCGGGAAGCTGTTCGGCGCCGTCAACACCAAGCAGATCGCCGAGGAATACAAGCGCCTCTACAACCTCGACCTCGACAAGCGCAAGATCATGCTCGAGGACAACATTCACGCCCTCGGCGTCTACAAGGTCCCGGTCCGGCTCCACAAGGACGTCACCGCCGAGATCAACCTGCAGATCATCGAAGAGAAATAGCGGATCGCCGCCGGAAGGAGGGACACCATGGAGCAGAAGATACCCCAGAACATCGAAGCCGAACAGGCGGTGCTCGGATCGGTCTTTTTCGAGCAGTCGTCGCTCAAGGCCATCGTCGACAAGCTGAACGACGAGGATTTCTACGCACCGGTCCACCGCGTCATCTTCCAGACCATGAAGGAACTCTTCCAGGAGCACGTGGCGATCGACTACACGACCCTCAAGGACCGCCTCGAGAGCAAGAACCTGCTCGCGAAGGCGGGCGGCGTCGAATACGTCGTCGGCCTCGTCGAGGCCGTGCCGTCCACGGCCAACCTGATCAACTACATCAACATCGTCAAGGACAAGTCCGTCCTGCGCAAGATCCAGGACGCCTGCCGCAACATCGTCGAGGACTCCTACGCCGTTGAGAACGCCCCCGAGTTCATCGACGACGTCGAGACCAGGATCGTGAACATCACGAAGGAGAAGCGCACCACCGACTTCAAGAACGTCGGCGAGGTCGCCGGCATCCTGATGGGGAAGATCGCGGAGCAGTCGCAGGTGAAGTCGACGGTCACCGGCCTCGACACCCGCTACCACGAGCTGAACCGCTACACCCTCGGTCTCCAGAAGTCCGACCTGCTCATCATCGCCGCCCGCCCGTCGATGGGCAAGACGGCGTTCGCGCTCAACATCGCGCTCAACGTCGCGAAGCAGGAGAACCATCCGAACGTCGCCTTCTTCTCGCTCGAAATGGGCGTCGACCAGCTCGTCATGCGTCTGCTTTCGTGCCAGGCCCAGGTCGACAACTTCAAGCTCCGCCAGGGCAACCTGACGAACCAGGAGTGGGAGAAGCTGCAGTTCGCCGTCACCTCGCTCTCCGACCTCAACCTCTTCTTCGACGACTCGGGCACCGTCAAGGTCACCGACCTGCGCTCGAAGTGCCGCAAGCTCGCCGCCGAGGACAAGCTCGAGCTCGTCGTCGTCGACTACCTCCAGCTGCTTTCCGGTTCCCAGGCCAACCAGGGCAACCGCGTCCAGGAAGTCTCCGAGATCAGCCGCGTCCTGAAGGAAGTCGCCCGCGAACTGAAGGTTCCCGTGATCGCCCTGTCGCAGCTGTCCCGCAACGTCGAGAACCGTCCCGACAAGCATCCGGTCATGGCCGACCTCCGCGAATCGGGATCGATCGAACAGGACGCCGACATCGTCATGTTCCTCTACCGCGACGACTATTATATGAAGGAAGAGTCGACGAAGAAGAACGTCGTCGACATCTCGATCGCCAAGAACCGTTCCGGTACGATCGGCGATTTCCAGCTCCTGTTCAACCGCAACATGTCCACCTTCAGCAACATGTCCCAGACGTCCGCCGAAGCCTACGCGAGAGAACAGTCGAAACTGGACTAAGGTCCCGACTGTTTTTTCTTTGAAAGACCACCCCGCATTGGAGGGATCCCCATGATCCAGGAACGACTCGAACAGATCGAACGACGCTATCTCGCCATCGGCGAGCTTTTGCTCGACCCGGCGGTCTCGACCGACATCCGCCAGCTGACGGCGCTCGCGAAGGAACAGCGCGCGCTCGAGAAGATCGTCGTCGTCTACCGGAGCTACCGCACCCTCGCCGCCGAGATCGAAGACCTCCGGGGGATGGTCCGCGAGGACGATCCGGAGATCCGGGCGATGGCCGAGGCCGAGCTCGAGAGCGCCGTTCCCATGGCCGCCGCGTACGAGGAGAAGCTGAAGACGCTGTTGATTCCGAAGGATCCCGCCGACGAGAAGAACGTGATCGTCGAGATCCGCGGCGCCGCCGGCGGCGACGAGGCCAACATCTTCGCGGGCGACCTCTTCCGGATGTACGTCAAGTACGCCGAGGGCAAGGGCTGGAAGGTCGAGGTCCTGAACGCCGAGGCCTCCGAGGCCGGCGGCTACTCGCAGATCGAGTTCATGGTTTCGGGCGATTCGGTCTACTCGCTCCTCAAGTACGAGTCCGGCGTCCACCGCGTCCAGCGCGTCCCCGCCACCGAGGCGGCGGGCCGGATCCACACCTCGACCGCGACCGTTCTCGCCCTCCCCGAGGCCGAGGAACTCGACTTCGAGATCGACCCGGCCGACGTCCGCGTCGACACCTTCTGTTCGTCGGGTCCCGGCGGCCAGTCGGTCAACACGACCAAGTCGGCGGTGCGCCTCACCTACATGCCCACCGGTCTGATCGTCCAGTGCCAGGACGGCAAGTCCCAGCACGAGAACAAGGCGTCCGCCTACCGCATCCTGCGGTCGCGCCTCTACGACCTCGCGATGCAGGAGAAGCTCGAACGCGAGGGCGAGGAGCGCAAGTCCAAGATCGGCACCGGCGACCGCTCCGAGAAGGTCCGCACCTACAACTATCCGCAGAACCGCGTCACCGACCACAGGATCAACTTCACGATCCAGCAGCTCGACCGCGTCATGGAGGGCAGGCTCGATCCGGTGATCGAGGCGCTGATCGAGGAAGCGGAGCGCCGCAAGCTCCAGAAGACGGAGGAATGACCTTGGCCACCTACCAGGACGTCCTCCGCGCCGCCGAGAAGACGGCGCGGTCGCATCGCCTCGAAGCGTCCGCCGTCAAGCTCCTGCTCCTTCATTTCGCCGGTCTCTCGCCAACGGAGCTCTATACCTCGCTTGACCGCGAGATGCCCGAGGAGAACCGGATCGCCTTCGCGCGCGCCGTCGACCGGCACGTCCTCGAACACGTTCCCGTGCAGTACCTCGTCGGCCACGTGTGGTTCTACGGCTACAGGTTCCTCGTCGACGACCGCGTCCTGATCCCGCGCTTCGAGACCGAGGAGCTCGTCGCCAACGTCCTCGTCCAGTACGACGAGACCTTCCATGGAAAGCCCGTCGACCTCGTCGACGTCGGCACCGGCTCGGGCTGTCTTGCGATCGCCCTCGCCAAGGAGGAGCCGCAGATCCGCGCGACCGCGACCGACATCAGCGAGGAGGCGCTCGCCGTCGCGAAGGAGAACGCCGAGGCAAACGACGCGGACATCGAGTTCCTCGCCGGCGACATGCTTTCGCCGCTTCAGGGCAGGAAGTTCGACGTCCTCGTCTCCAATCCGCCCTACATCCCGGCGGGCGAGGAACTCTCGCCGGTGATCGCCGGACACGAACCCGACGTCGCCCTCTACGGCGGCGACGACGGCCTCAAGTTCTACCGGATCATCCTCGCCGGCGCCGCCAAGATCCTGAATCCGACTTCCTTCATCGCCTTCGAGCACGGCTACGACAAGGCCGCCGCGCTCCGCGAAATCGCCCGCATCCACTTTCCTTCCGCGCGCATCTACACGCTCGCGGACATGCAGGGGCGAGACCGCATGACATTCATCGTGAACGGATGAATGTCGTGTTTTTTTTCAAAATCTTTTGGTTGACATCCTCACACGATAAGGGCATAATGGTATATTGAAACGGGGTCCTAAGCCATGGCAGACAAACTCGTCATCGTCGAATCGCCGAGCAAATCGAAGACGATCGAACAGTATCTGGGAAAAGAATATACCGTCAGATCCTCCAAGGGACACGTCCGCGACCTCGCGATCAAGGGCGCCGGCGGGCTCGGCATCGACGTCGAGCACGACTTCAAGCCCGAGTACGAAGTGATCGCCGAGAAGCGCGCGATCGTGAAGGAACTGAACGACGCCAGCCGTACTGCGAAGGAAATCTACCTTGCGACCGACCCGGACCGCGAGGGAGAGGCGATCAGCTGGCATCTCTCGCAGGTGATCGAGACGAAGAAGAAGCTCGTCAAGCGCGTCATCTTCAACGAGATCACGAAACCGGCCATCCTCGAGGCCTTCGCCCATCCGATCGACATCGACGACCGTCTCGTCGCCTCGCAGGAATCCCGCCGGATCATCGACCGCATCATCGGCTTCAAGCTCTCGAAGCTCCTCCAGAGCAAGATCAAGTCGAAGTCGGCCGGGCGCGTCCAGAGCGCCGCGCTCAAGCTCGTCGTCGATCGCGAGAAGGTCGTCGCCGCCTTCGTCCCCGAGGAATACCACGAGGTCTATGCCAAGTTTCCGACCTTCACCGCTCAGCTCGCCAAACTGGATGGGAAGAACGCGAAGCTGCCGGACGGCGCGTCCGCCGCGAAGGCGATCGCCTCGCTCCCCCGCGCCTTCGCCGTCGCCTCGCGCGAGAAACGGCCGAAGCACGTCGAATCGAAGCCGCCGTTCATCACCTCGACCCTCCAGCAGGACGCCTCCAACCGCCTCGGCTTCACCTCCTCGAAGACGATGCAGATCGCGCAACGGCTCTATGAAGGCGTGAACATCGGCGCCGAGAGCGTCGGTCTGATCACCTACATGCGCACCGACTCGATCCGTCTGTCGGCCCAGTTCGTCGAGCAGGCTTCCGCCTGCATCGCCGCGAACTACGGGAAGAACTACCTCGGCGGCAGCCGCAAGGCCGGTCCCAAGAACGGCGTCCAGGACGCCCACGAGGCGATCCGTCCGACCGATCCCTGCCGGACCCCCGAAAGCCTCAAGGGTCTCCTTCCCAAGGACGACCTGGCCCTCTATCAGATGATCTACGCCCGGGCGATCGCCTCGCTCATGAAGCCGACGATCCTCGAGGTCGAGACGCTTCTGCTCGACGCCGGACCCGCGCTCTTCCGGGCGGTCTCGTCGAAGCAGGTGTTCGACGGCTACCTCAAGGTCTACGGCCGGTTCGAGACCGACGACGAGGAAAGCGCCGGCCAGTTCCCGGACTGCGTCGCCGGCGACACCCTCGTCCCCGACGAGGTCACCTCGAAGCAGTGCTTCACCCAGCCGCCGCTCCGCTATAACGAAGCCCGGCTGATCAAGGAGATGGAGGATCTCGGCATCGGCCGCCCGTCCACATACGCCCAGACGATCACGACCCTCAAGGACCGCAAGTACGTGACCCTCGTCGAGAAGAAGTTCGTCCCGACCGAGCAGGGGACGATCACGATCGACCAGCTCGACCGCTACTTCGGCGAGTTCGTCGGCGCGAACTACACCCGCGAGATGGAGGACGTCCTCGACAAGATCGCCGACGGCACGGCCGCGCAGCTTTCCGCGATCCGCGACTTCTACGCCTATTTCGAACCGCTCTACGAACATGCCCGCGTCCACATGGAGAAGCTCGCACCGCGCGAGACCGGCGAGACCTGTCCGCGCTGCGGGAAGCCGATGGTCTTCCGCCAGGGCCGCTTCGGCGCCTTCGAGGGCTGCGGCGACTATCCCAACTGCGACTACATCAAGCCGCGTCCCGGCGCCGAAGCCCCCAAGCCGAAGGCCGAGGACACCCATGTCCGCTGCCCGCAGTGCAACCGGGGCACGCTCGTCGTCCGCGTCGCCACCAAGGGACCGAACAAGGGCAACCGCTTCTTCGCCTGCGGCAACTACCCGAAGTGCAGGTACATCGCCCCCGTCAAGGACGCCGGGCGTCCCTGCCCCCGCTGCGGCAAGCCGCTCGTCAAGGACGAGGCGGGCGTCGTCCGCTGCATCGACGCCGAGAAGTGCGGCTTCATCCAGAACGACTGATCGCGATCCGCTCCTTCGGGGGCGGATTTTCCTTTCCGCTTTTCCGATGATTTCAGGTTCCATATGATATAATGTTTCTGCACAGGCAGGTGATTCCATGGGCATCTTCGCGAAACTCTTCGGCACGCGCGAGACGCGGCTCCAGAAACAGAAATACAAGATCGGCATGGCGAAGACGCGCGGCGGATCGCTTGCGAACCTGAAGGCCGCGCTGACCCAGGCGAACAGGATCGACGAGGCGCTCTACGACCGCCTCGAGGAGATCTTCATCATGGCCGACATCGGCGTCGACACCGTCGTCAAGTTCACCGCGGCGCTCAGGGCCGAGGTGAAGAAGCGCGCGATCGAACGGCCGCGCGACCTCGAGAACGTGATCGTCGACAAGATGTTCGAACTCTACCTGCAGGGCCAGATCGTCGACGCCAACATCCGATACGTCGAGGGCGGCCTCACCGTCATCCTCGTCGTCGGCGTGAACGGCACCGGCAAGACGACCTCGATCGGGAAACTCGCGTACCGGATCAAACACGAAGGAAAGAAGGTCCTGCTCGCGGCCGCCGACACGTTCCGCGCCGGCGCGATCGAGCAGCTTTCGATCTGGGGAGAACGGGCCGGCTGTCCGGTCGTCTCCAAGGGCGAGGGCGCGGATCCCTCCGCGGTCGTCTTCGACGCGATCCGAAGGGCGCGCGCCGAAGGCTACGACGTCCTTCTCGTCGACACCGCCGGGCGCCTCCAGAACAAGGTGAACCTGATGAAGGAACTCGAGAAGATCGACCGCACGATCCGGCGCGAACTGCCGGGGACGCCGTTTGAGACGTTCCTCGTCGTCGACGCCACGACCGGCCAGAACGGCCTTGCGCAGGCGAAGGTCTTCCACGAGGCGACCGGGGTCACCGGCATCGTCCTCACCAAGCTCGACGGCACCGCCAAGGGCGGGATCGTGCTCGCGATCCGCGACGAACTCGGGATTCCGATCCGCTTCGTCGGTCTCGGCGAGAAGATCGAAGACCTCGACTACTTCGACGTCGAGGGATACATCTACGGGCTGTTCGCCGATTTCTTCGACCAGGAGTGATCCGATGGAAAACGCATTCGACGAGAAGATCCGGATCAACGGACTCTACGACGCCTACGGCCTCCTGCTCACGGAGAAGCAGCGCCGTACGATGGAATACTATTACCGCGACGACTACTCGCTGTCCGAAATCGCCGCCCTGTCGGGCGTGAGCCGCACCGCGGTCCACGAACTGATCAGGGTCGCGGTCGGGCATCTCGAGGACTACGAGGCCGCGCTCGGCGTCGTGCGGATGCGAACCCGCGCGGAAGACATGAAGCGCCGGCTCGAGGAGCTCGGCGTGAAGGACGCCGCGCTCGCGCGGCTCTTCGAAGAATTCGACAAGACGGAGTGAAACCATGGCATTCGAGAACCTGACATCGAAACTGCAGATGACCTTCCGGCGGATCGCCGGCAAGGCCCAGCTGAACGAGCGCGACATCGACGAGATGATGAAGGAGGTCCGCCTCTCCCTGCTCGAGGCGGACGTCAACTACAAGGTCGTCAAGGACTTCACCGACGAGGTGAGGGAACTCGCCCTCGGAGAACGGATCCTGAAGGGCCTGAATCCCGGCCAGCAGGTCGTCAAGGTCGTCAACGACGAACTCGTGAAGCTGATGGGCGGCGACACCGCCCTTGTCAACTTCACCTCGACGCGGCCGTACACGGTCGTGATGATGGTCGGCCTCCAGGGCGCCGGCAAGACCACCACCGCCGGCAAGCTCGCCGGCTTCCTGCGCAAGAACCACGCGAAGAAGCCGCTCCTCGTCGCCGCCGACGTCTACCGTCCGGCGGCCGTCGACCAGCTCGTGACGGTCGGCGGGAAGCTCGAGATCCCGGTCTTCGAGATGGGGACCGGCACCGACCCGCGCGAGATCGTGAAGCGCGCCCTGAAACACGCCGAGGCCGAAGGCTTCGACCTCGTCGTGATCGACACCGCCGGTCGCCTGCACGTGAACGAGACGCTCATGGACGAGCTCGTCGACCTCAAGAAGATCGCGAAGCCCGAGGAGATCCTGCTCACCGTCGACGCGATGACCGGCCAGGACGCCGTCAACGTCGCCACGGCCTTCCATGCGGCCCTCGAGGTCACCGGCTGCGTCCTCACCAAGCTCGACGGCGACACCCGCGGCGGCGCCGCGCTCTCGATCCGCAAGGTCACCGGCGTCCCGATCAAGTTCTCCGGCACCGGCGAGAAGCTCACCGACATCGAGACCTTCCATCCCGAGCGGATGGCCTCGCGCATCCTCGGGATGGGCGACGTGCTCTCGCTCATCGAGAAGGCGACGGAGGAGATCGACGAAGCCGAGGCGATGTCGATGATGGAGAAGATGATGTCGGGGAAGTTCAACTTCGACGACCTCCTGAAGCAGATGCGGATGATCAAGCGCATGGGCGCGTTCTCCGGGATCCTGAAGATGCTTCCGGGTATGGGGGCGCTCGCCGACTCGCCCAAGGTCGATGACAAGCAGCTCGCCTACATCGAGGCGATCATCCATTCGATGACCCTCGCGGAGCGCAGGAACCCCGAACTGCTCGAACGCTCGAGTTCGCGGCGCAACCGCGTCGCCTCCGGCTCCGGCCGAAGCACGACCGAGGTCAACCGCCTCATCGGGATGCTCGACAAGCAGCGCCAGATGATGAAGCGCATGTCCCAGATGAACCCCGAGACCGTCGAGAAGGCGCAGTCGGGGATGCTTCCGGGGCTCGGCGGCACGATCCGCCAGACGCCCGGCAAGGGCAAGGGCAAGGGCGGATTCCGGATATGATGGACGATCGGGAGGCGATCTTCGCCCGCATATCCCGACGGAGTTACCGTCCCGATCCGCTCGATGCGGCGACCGACGCGAAGATTTGCGACCTCGTCGCCGCAGCCGACCGCGACGGCGGCCTGTTTCTCGCCTACGTCAAGGATCGGCCGGACCTCTTCGGCGGAATCAGGAAGACCTATGGCCTGCTTTCCGGGGTCCGGAACTTCATCGTCCTCGCCGGAGCGGAAAGCGACCCCGACGCCGCCGAGAAGTGCGGCTATTTCGGCGAACGCGTCGTCCTCGAGCTGACGAAGCTCGGTCTCGGCACCTGCTGGGTCGGCGGATCGTTCGACCGCGGGCGCGTCGGGGAGCTCCTGGCTCCCGGGAGGACCCTCTTCGGGGTCATCACCCTCGGGAAGGTCGACGCCGCTTTTTCCCCCCGCGAGCGGCTCGTCCGCTTCTCGACCCATCTCCGCGCAAGCGGCGAAGGACGGTTCCACCGGACCGACGGCACCGAACCCGACTGGTTCTTCGAGGCGGTCGCGCGGCTCGCGCTCGCACCGTCCGCGGTCAACCGCCGGCCGGTCTTCCTGAACGTCGAACACGGTGTCGTGCGCGCCGTCCTCAGGATCCGCGACGCCTTCACCCCGATCGACCTCGGGATCGCCAAGTTCCACGTCGCCACTGCTTTTCCCGACGGCGTCTGGGAATGGGGCGACGGCGGTCGATTCCTGAATCCCTGAAATGAAATGAGCGACCTTCCGCGGAAGGTCGCTCATTCTGTTCGATGGTCTCAGGCGGGGATGCCGAGGAATTCGGAGAGGAAGCGCACGACGCCGTTGTCGATCGGATCGTAGGGGACGATCCGGGCGGCGATCCGGAGGAGATCCGGATGGCTGCCCCGCATCGCCGCGCCGACGCCGGCGTAGGCGATCATCTCGAGGTCGTTGTGGCCGTCGCCGATCGCGATCACGCGGTCGGGCGGCACGCCGAGCCATTCGGCGACGTATTTCAGACCCTTGCCCTTGTTGGATTCGGGGGTGTAGATCTCGACGATCGAGTCGTACTCGCCGGAGAGGTTCCAGACGCGGGCGAGGACGAGACCTTCGTAGCGGTTCTTCACGTACGTCTCGATCGCCTTGCCGGTGCCGGGCTTCCCGATGATGATGAAGCCGTTCGGATCCTGCGTGAGGATGTCGCGGAGCGGTCCGACGAAGAGGCGCGAGTCGGGGGTGCGGTGCAGGAGCGGCTCGATCGCCGTCTCCTCGCGGTAGAGGTAGATCGTGTCCCGGACTTCGGAGAAGGCGTTGCGGATGTGCTCGAGGTTGTGGTCGAAGATGTCGATGATCCATTCCTTCCGGAGGGTGTAGTCGACGATCGGGAAGGACGCATCGAGCGGATGGGTGATGAGACCGCCGTTGTAGTTGATGATCGGCGTGTCGAGGCCGAAACGCTCGTAGACGAAGCGGCTGCTCCGGTAGGGCCGCCCGGTCGCGATCACGATCCGGTGGCCGGCGGACCGGACCTTGCGCATGAACGCGCAAACGGACTCGTCGAGCGAGTCGAAGTCGTAGAGCAACGTTCCGTCGAGGTCGAGAGCGATCAGATACTTGTCCATGGTTTCACCTTTGTCTTATTATCTCACAAAGGCGGGGCGGATGCAAACGTTACATGAGTTTGATTTTCAGGGGTGGATAGGGTATAATCTTCACGATGGGAAGGTGTCCGAAGATGATGATCCAGACCGTTTCGCAAGTCTTCCTGGCAGCGCTGTGGCCCCCCGATTTCCGTGCCGTCTTCTATTTTCTGACCGGCACCGTTTTCGGCTTCACGCTCTGCAGCCTTTCGATCGCCGCGATCTTCCTCGGCCGCGAGAAGAAGCGCGACAAGGCGCGCGTCGCCGCCGGCGCCGTGCTCACCGACGCCGAGGTCAAGGCGCTCATCAGGAAGAAGCAGGACCTGCTTCCCGAACTCGCCGGCGCCGCCGGCAACTCGTGGTTCCGCGCCGCCTTCGAGTCCTCCGTCGAACTGATGTACGAGATCGCCGCGCACTACTATCCCGACAAGCGCTATCCGATCTACGAACTGACCCCGCAGGAACTCATCGACCTCGACCGCTACGTCGTAAGCGAGATCGAGAAGATCCTGAACGGCAAGATCGTCCGCCGCTTCAAGCGGTACCGGATCTCGACCATCGTCGAGATCGTGAACCGGAAGAAGCAGCTCGACGACCTCAAGTTCATGAAGATGAACAAGCAGTACCAGATCTCGAAGATCCTCGGCACCGTCTCGACGATCATGCATGCGGCCAACCCCGTCACCTGGATCAAGAAGGCGGCGATCAAGCCGCTTACCGAATACGTCACGCGGGAAGCCGCGAAGCAGGTCGTCGCGATCGTCGGCAAAGAGGTCGACAAGCTCTACAGCCGCAAGATGTTCGCGCCCGCGGACGACGCCGCCAAGGTCGAGGCCGCGATCGAAGAAGCCGCCGCGGACGCCGAAGGCGAGCTGCCGGCGGAACCCGATAGCCCCGCGCAGAAGGAGGGATGATCATGCTGTTTCGGAAAAAACGCGTCCTGGAACGGATCGTCCCCGGCGTCGAACGGACGCCGGACACCCGCACCTTCTTCATCCCCAAGATCGCCGACCTCGAGGACAAGGAGACGATGAAGCGCCGCTTCGTCTCGCCGATCTTCGGCAAGCAGGTGAAGGACGACGTCGTCGTCCCGCACGACCGCTCCCAGTCCGGCGACATCGACAAGAAGTACGACGCCTTCCGCACCAAGAAGGTGCTCACCAAGGAAGAGGCCAAGAAGCGCTACGGCGATTCCTACTACGAGTTTCAGACCATCAACAACGCCGACAAGCATCGCCTCCTGAAGGGCGAGATCACCCCCGAATACCTCGCCGCCCGCAAGAAGGAGGCCATCGCCGAGGAAGCGGCGCCGACGCCGGCGCCCGCCCCCGAGGAACACGTCTCGATCGACGCCTTCTTCAGCGCCGTGAACAAGCCCAGGACGGACGATCCGTACGCCGGACCGGACGCTCCCGAGGACTTCACGATGGAACATCCCGAAGGCGACCTCGGCGCCGACCGCTTCGGTCCGATCGACGAGGAGGAGCAGGACCACGTCCTCTTCCCCGAACCCGGCAGAGCCGAACCGGAATCCGCACCCGCGGCTCCGGATTCACGGGAACCGATCGTCCCGATCTTTGCGGACGAACGTCCCGCAACCGCCGATGACGCGCGCGCCGAGAAGGCGCGGGCGAGCGTCGTCACCGACTTCGACGACTTCCGCCTGCCGCCGCTCGCGATTTTGCGCAAGGCGCCGCCGAAGAAGGAGGGCACCGACGCCTGGATCGCGAGGAACATCGATACGATCAACCAGACCCTGATCGCCTTCGGCATCGCCGGATCGGTCGTCGCCCATACCAAGGGACCGTCGGTCACGCGCTACGAGATCGCCCTCGACGCCGGCGTCCAGACGAAGCGCATCACCGCCATCGCCGACAACTTCCAGATGAGCCTGCGCGCACTCTCGATCCGCATCGAGGCGCCGATTCCGGGCAAGAACACGGTCGGCATCGAAGTCCCGAACGAGATCCGCGAACCGGTCTATTTCGGCGACGTCGTCGACAACCCGAAGTTCATCCATTCGACCGACCCGCTCTTGCTCGCGATCGGTCTCGACATCGACGCCAATCCCGTCTACACCTCGATCGAGGGCATGCCCCACGGGCTCGTCGCCGGCAGCACCCAGTCGGGCAAGTCCGTCTGCATCGCCGCGATCATCGCAAGCCTCATCTTCCGGAACAAGCCCGACCAGGTGAAACTGCTCCTGATCGACCCGAAGAAGGTCGACCTCCAGCAGTTCGCCGACCTGCCGCACCTCGTCACGCCGATCATCGACGATCCCAAGCTCGCCGTCGAGGCCCTCAAGTGGGCCGTCGGCGAGATGGAACGCCGCTACGACGTCCTCAAGCATTTCCGCACCGTGAACGTGAAGGACTACTACGAGCGCCGTTCGAACGATCCAGAGTTCGAGAAGATGCCGCGACTCGTGGTCATCGTCGAGGAAGCCTCCGACCTGCTCATCAGCGGCGGTCCGGAGGTCGAGGAGAACGTCCTCAAGCTCACGCAGAAGTCACGCGCCGTCGGGATCCACCTGATCCTCGCCACCCAGCGCCCCTCCGCCGACATCCTCAAGGGTTCGATCAAGGCCAACATCCCCACCCGCTTCGCCTTCAAGGTCCCGTCCTCGACGGACTCGATGGTCGTGCTCGACACCACCGGCGCCGAGAAGCTCCTCGGCAAGGGCGACATGCTTCTGTCGGAGAACGGCCTGATCCGCCGCCTCCAGGGCGCGTTCCTCTCGACCGAGGAGATCGAATCGATCACCTCCTTCATCAAGGACCAGGCGTACCCGGCGTACCTCTTCACCCACGAATCGCTCGTCAAGAACGGCAAGGACGCGGAGAGCGCCGCCGAACTCGACGACCTCTTCGCTCCCGTGGCGCGCTTCGTCGTCACCGAGGAGAAGTGCTCCCTGAACAAGATCACCCAGGAATTCGCCGTGGGCTTCAACCGCGCCACCCAGATCGTCGCCTCGCTCGAACTCTACGGCATCGTCTCCGCCAACGTCGGCACGAAGCCGCGCGAAGTCATCGTCACCCCCCAGAAGCTCGAAGAGATCCTGGAGAAGCTGGGCCGCCGATGATCCCCGTCGAAAAGATCGAGGAACCGGTCCTCGAGCCTGTCGTCCCGGCGGAGACGCCGGTGCGTTCCGCCGCCGAGATCGCGCTGATCCGCAAGTCCGAGCGCAAGCTCGTCCGCTTCACCGTCGCCGCGGCGATCGTGATCGTGATCGCGATCCTGCGTCAGGGGCAGCGGCTCTTCCTCTTCAACTTCGCCGCGACGAACCTGAACGTGACCCCCACGAGCCTGTTCTTCAGCTATCTCACCTACGCCTTCCTCCTGTTCACCGCCGGATACGCGCTCTACTTCCTGAAGGCGGTGAGACGCCGCAAGACGGTCGATCCGGCCGCCGCGTCGTCGTCCTTCGAATCCTTCCGGAAGCAGTTCGACCTCTTCGACCTGCTCGCGGTGATCCCCTCGTTCCTCGCGGTGGTGGTCGTCGCGAACGCCTTCCTGATCTCGCCGGCGGTCGTCGACGGACCCTCGATGGAACCGACCTTCTACGAGAACGACGCCGTCCTCGTCTACCACGGTCCGGCGCTCGTCTACGAAGCCGACGACATCGTGATCCTCGCCCGCGAGGACAAGCTGCTCATCAAGCGCCTGATCGGCCTGCCGGGCGACCACGTCACGGTCTCCTCCGACGGCGTCTGGCTGAACGGCGATCTGATCGAGGCCGACGTCGCCGACTTCCACATCCCCCTCGACCAGGAGATCCCCGAAGGGTTCTGCTTCGTCCTCGGGGACAACCGTCCGCATTCCAACGACAGCCGCTACTTCGGGCTCGTCCCGACGGACGACCTGCTTGGCAAGGTCGTCGTCAAGATCGATTTGTTCTGATTCCATTTCCGCCCGAGGAGGCATGCATGAAACAGATCCAATGGTTCCCCGGGCACATGGCCAAGGCCAGGCGTCAGGTGGAGGAGAAACTCGGGCTCGTCGACATCGTCTTCGAGCTCCTCGACGCCCGCATCCCCTTCTCCTCCGCCAACCCGATGCTGTCCGACATCCTCAAGAACAAGCCCCGGCTCGTGATCCTGAACAAGGCCGACCTCGCCGATCCCGCCGCGGTCGCGGCCTGGATCGCGCTTTTTCGCGCGCAGGGAAAGGCCGCGATCGCGACCAACTCGCTCGAAGGCGATCCGAAGCCCGAGGTCATCCGCGCATCGCGGATCGTCCTGAAGGACGCCCTCGAACGCGAAGCCGAGCGCGGGATGAAGACCCGGCCGATCCGCGCCCTCGTCGTCGGGATCCCCAACGTCGGGAAGTCGCAGTTCATCAACCGCCTCGCCGGCCGCGCCGCCACCCAGACGGGCGACAAGCCCGGCGTCACGAAGGCCCAGCAGTACGTGCGCGTCGCCGACGAGCTCGAACTGCTCGACAATCCCGGGATTCTCTGGCCGAAGTTCGAGGATCCGTCCGTCGGCCTCCACCTCGCCCTCGTCGGTTCGATCAAGGACGACATCCTGCCGCTCGAAGAGGTCGTCCAGGGAGGCATCCGCTTCCTCTCCGCGACCTATCCCGGCGTCCTCGAGAAGCGCTACGGCATCGACAGGGTCGATCCCGAAGACTTCGTCGGCACGCTCGAAGCGATCGGCCGCCGCCGCGGCGCCCTCATCGCCGGCCACGGCGTCGACTACGAGCGCGTCATCCGTCTCTTCCTCCACGACCTCCGCAACCAGAAGTTCGGGCGCCTGACGCTCGAGCAGGCCCCCGTCGATGACCAAATACGACCATGAGCGTGCGCTCCATGCACGGGGCATCGCGCTGGTCGCCGGCGTCGACGAGGCCGGTCGCGGACCGCTCGCCGGTCCGGTCGCCGCGGGTGCGGTGATCCTCGATCCCGACGACCCGATCGACGGCATCGACGATTCCAAGAAGCTCTCGGCGAAGCGCCGCGAGGAACTCGCCGTCCAGATCAAACAGCGATCGCTCGCGTGGGCCGTCGCGATGGTCTCGGAAACCGAGATCGATTCCATCAACATCTACGAAGCCTCGCGCAAGGCGATGACCCTTGCCCTGGCGAAACTGTCGACCCATCCCGGCCACGTCCTCTCCGACGCGATGCCGCTTCCAGGAATCGGGATCGGCTTTACCGCGATCATCCACGGCGACGCTCTCTCGGACTCGATCGGGGCCGCCTCGATCCTCGCCAAGGTCGCAAGGGACGAATACATGGTCCGGATGGACGCGCTCCATCCGGGCTACGGCTTCGCCCGCCACAAGGGATACCCGACGCCCGAGCACCTCGCCGCGCTCGACCGCCTCGGGCCCTGCCCGATCCACCGCCGGACCTACGAACCGGTCCGCGCCGTCCTGCGCCGCCAGACGGCGCTCGACCTCTGAGAGGAGACGCCATGTCCACCATCCAAGCCGTCGTCTTCGACCTCGACGGAACCCTGCTCGACACGATCGACGACATCGCCGACTCGATGAACCGGACGCTTTCGCTGTTCGGTTTCCGAACATTCGACGTCCCGACCTACAAGCGCTTCGTCGGAAACGGCGTCGACATCCTCGTCGAACGCGTCCTTGCCGGCACCGGCGCCCCCGCCAAGACCCACGAGGCCGTCCGGCGCATGTATCTGAAGACCTACGCCGAATGGTCCCGGCGGAAGACCCGTCCCTACCGCGGGATCGTCGAGACCGTCGCCGCGCTCAAGGCCCGGGGCATCCGCGCCTGCGTCCTCTCCAACAAGCCCGACCCCGACACCCGCGCCGTGGTCGCGCACTACTTCGAGGAAGGCTCCTTCGCCTTCGTCGTCGGCCAGAAGCCGGGGATTCCGGTCAAGCCGGACCCGACCTCGGCGAACGCGATCGTCGCCGCCCTCGGCGTCCCGAAGGACGCGATCCTCTACGTCGGCGACACCGCGACCGACATGGAGACGGCGCAGAACGCCGGGCTCGAGTCGATCGGCGCGCTCTGGGGCTTCCGCGACGAAGAAGAACTCCGCCGCGGCGGCGCAAGCCGCGTCATCGCCCGTCCCGAGGAACTCCTCGATGCGATCGACCGGAGGGCGTCCGCATGATCCTCACCCTCGAAGAACTCCTGAAGACCGACCTCCGCGGGAAGACCGTGGTGTTCGAGACCGACACCGTGTACGGGCTCGGCTGCCTGCTTTCCGACCGCGAGGCGGTCGAACGCATCTACCGGATCAAGCACCGCGAACCGAACAAGCCGATGGCGATCCTGGCGGCGAACGCCGCCCAGGTCGCGCCGCTCGTGCTCGACTTTTCCCCCGCGGCGGACGTCGCCGCGAAATACTGGCCGGGGGCGCTCACGATCGTGCTCGCGAAGTCGCCCCTGGTCCCCGACTACGTCACGAGCGGCCTGTCGACCGTCGGGATCCGGATCCCGGATTCCCCCGTCGCCCGCGCCGTCCTCGAGCGCTTCGGCCCGATGGCGGTGACCTCGCTCAACCTCTCGAGCGAACCGTCGATCCTTTCCTGGGCCGACGCCGCGCGCTACGACGGCGTCGCCGACTACCTCGTGCAGGGGCCCGACCTGACGGGCGTCGCCTCGACGGTGTACGATCCCGTCCTCCGGAAGACCCTCCGCCAGGGCGCCGTCGTGATCGGCTGATCGAAAACGTCCCGTTGTTTTCCGCTTCGTTTCTGCTATAATGGTTGTGATGGTCGCGCGGACGGGTCCGTGCGCCCGGAAAGAGGTGCGAACATGAAGATCGCCATCGGTTCCGATCACGCCGGCTTCCCCTACAAGGAACCCGTCGCAAAACGGCTGAGGGAACGCGGGATCGACGTCGTCGACGTCGGCACCGACTCGACCGCATCCACCGACTATCCGCTCTACGCCTTCCGGGTCGCAAAGACGGTCGCGGCGAAGGAAGCCGACCTCGGCGTCCTGATCTGCGGCACCGGCGTGGGCATGTCGATCGCCGCCAACAAGGTGAAGGGGATCCGCGCCGCCGCGGTCCAGTCCGCCTTCGCGGCATCCGCCGTGCGCGAGCACAACGACGCCAACGTCCTCTGCGTCGGCTCCCGCACGAACACCCTCCCCGAGGTCCTTTCGTTTCTCGACGCCTGGCTCGACGCCGTACCGGCTTCGGGCGAACGGCACCGGAAACGCATCCAGATGATATCCGACTTCGAAGGGGGCAAATGACATGGGAAGACTGACGATCATCAACCATCCGCTGATCGAGCACAAGCTGGCGATCATCCGCAACAAGGCGACCGACACGAAGACGTTCCGCGAGAACGTGAACGAGATCGGCAGCCTCGTCACCTACGAGATCACCCGCGACCTCACGACCCGTCCGGTCGAGGTCGAGACGCCGATCACGAAGACGATCTGCCAGGTCCTGGCGAAGGAAGTCGTGATCGTGCCGATCCTGCGCGCCGGCCTCGGCATGGTCGACGGCATCCAGCTCGTGATCCCGACCGCGAAGATCGGCCACATCGGCCTCTACCGCGACGAGAAGACCCTGCTTCCGCACGAATACTACGTGAAGCTTCCGGACATCATCGCGACCGCGACGGTGCTCGTCGTCGATCCGATGCTCGCGACCGGCGGGTCCGCGATCGTGGCGATCAACCACATCAAGGCGCGCGGCGCGAAGGACATCCGCTTCGTCGGCCTCGTCGGCTGTCCCGAAGGGATCGCCGCGCTCCAGAAGGCGCACCCGGACGTGGACATCTACCTCGTCAAGCAGGACCTGCGGCTGAACGAGGTGGGCTACATCGTCCCCGGCCTCGGCGACTGCGGCGACCGCCTCTTCGGAACCCGCTGACAGACGGAAACGACATCTCGCATCGCCGGAAGCACAAGACTTCCGGCGATGTTCTTTTTCTGATTCGGAACAATCCCGGTCTTCATTGCTTTCAATCCGCGTAGAAGTGCTAATTTATTAGCAATTATTGACAAATATGAAAAAAAATGCTAATATTTAAGCACTATGGAAAACCATTTCGACATCAATCAATTCGTATCGGTGCGCACGGAACTCGCCGTCACTCGGGGGCTTTCGTCCCGTTTCGTCATGCGGCGGAAGGAAGCGGGACTGACGCAGAAGCAACTCAGCACGCGCTCCGGCGTCAGCTACGGTTCGATCCGGAGGTTCGAGTCGCAGGGGGAAATCTCGCTTGCGTCGCTTGTGAAGATCGGTTCGGCGATCGGTTGCCTTGAGGATTTCGAATCCTTGTTCGCACGACCCGTGATTCGGACACTGAGGAACTTGAAATGAACCTCGCCGACATCACGAAGCTGTTCGTCAGGTACAACGGCAGAAACGTCGGAATTCTGGCGGAACTCGCCGACCGTCGGATCGCGTTCCAGTACGACGAACGATGGGTCGCGGAAGGGTTCAGCATCTCGCCGTTCTCGCTCCCGCTCGGCGACCGCGTCTTCATCTCCGGATCGCGCCATTTCGACGGTTTGTACGGCGTCTTCCACGATGCGCTGCCCGACGGATGGGGGGAACTGCTCGTCCGACGGTACCTGCGATCGAAGGCGATCGAGTTCGACCGCCTGTCGCCGCTCGTCCGTCTGTCGCTCGTCGGTCAAAACGGACTCGGCGGCTTGTCCTTCGAGCCGAGTCGGGCTGTCCGCGGTGAATCGGAATGGAGCGATCTCGATCGTCTGGCCTCGGACATTCGCGCGCTCCTCGCGGAAAAGGACGGCGCCGTCGACCTCGATCGGCTCGTCCGCATGGGTGGATCGAGCGGCGGCGCGCGTCCGAAGGCGCATCTGCGCATCGATGGCGAAGACTGGATCGTCAAGTTTCCGTCGTCCATCGATTCCGCCGACATCGGTCTCGCGGAATTCGAGACGAACGAACTGGCGGAACGTGCCGGAATCCACGTGAACGAACACGCGCTGTTTCCGTCCGCGACCTGTCCGGGCTATTTCGGAGCGAAGCGTTTCGACCGGAGGAGAGAATCACGCATCCACATGGTTTCGCTCTCCTCGCTTCTGGAAACGTCGCACCGCATCCCGAACCTCGACTACGTCCACCTGTTTCAGGTCGCGCAGCAGATCTGCGTCGATCGGACAGACGTCGAGGAGGCCTACCGCAGGATGTGTTTCAACGTCCTGATCGGAAACAAGGACGATCACGGCAAGAACCACTCTTTCCTCTATGACGAGGAACGTGGAGGCTACCGCCTGTCGCCGGCATACGACCTGACCAGGACTCCCGACAAGGTCGAGCACGAGATGACCGTGAACGGAAAGGGGAACCCGACGGATGTCGATCTGACGGCGATCGCGGAGACCATGAAATTTTCGGTGAAGCGATGCGCCGACATCCTGAATCAAACGAAGGACGCCGTCATGTCCGGAATCGGACGACGACGGGAGTGAAACCGCGGGCGCGTTCCGGCATTCGAACCCGTTCGTGCGAAGGCTCCGGTTTACATTCGCGACCGGCGATGGTATAATCCTCGCGAACGGAGGGATCGACATGCATGCATCCATGAAGAACCGGGGGAGCGGCGCCTGATGCGCGGCTTCAAGATCGTGTCCGCCTATGCGGAGAAGAACGTGAAGCTGCCGGAACGGTCGACCGCCGGGTCGGCGGGATACGACATCGCCGCCGCCGAGGACACCGTGATCCCGCCGAAGGGGACGGCCGTCGTCCCGACCGGGATCAAGGCGTACATGCTGCCGGACGAGGTCCTGCAGGTCTACGCCCGCAGCTCGCTTTCCAAGAAGAAGGGGCTCATGCTCGCGAACTCCGTCGGCATCATCGACGCCGACTACTACGACAACGCCGACAACGAAGGCCACATCCAGCTGCACGTGTACAACTTCAGCGAAGCGCCGGTGACGCTTGCCAAGGGCGAGCGGTTCTGCCAGGGCGTGTTCCAGAAGTTCCTCGTCGTCGACGCCGAGGCGCCGGTGACGAACGTCCGCAGGGGCGGCCACGGATCGACGGGTTATTGACCCCGGCATGCGGATAATGCTTGCTTTCTCGGGGGATATTTGTTAAAATATTCACGCCGCAAAAAATACACACACCGACGAGCGATTCGCCCCGAGCCGGATGATTCCGGCGGCGATAGCGTTGACCTCGGTGGAGGCAAAATCAAACAAACAGGAGGATTCACAAAGCAATGGGCGTCATTTCCATGAAGAGCCTGCTCGAAGCAGGCGTGCATTTCGGACACCAGACGCGGCGTTGGAACCCGAAGATGGCCAAGTACATCTTCACGTCGCGCAACGGGATCCACATCATCGACCTGCAGAAGACCAGCGACTGCCTCGACATCGCCTACAAGGCCATGTTCGACATCGTCCAGAACGACGGCAAGGTCCTGTTCGTCGGTACCAAGAAGCAGTCCCAGGAACCGGTTCGCGACGAAGCGAAGCGGTCCAACCAGTACTACGTCGACAAGCGCTGGCTTGGCGGCACCCTCACCAACTTCAAGACCATCAAGAAGTCGATCAAGCGTCTGCAGGACCTCTACAAGATGGAAAAGGACGGCACCTTCGCGGTTCTGCCGAAGAAGGAAGTCATCGGCCTCCGCAAGGAGATGGAACGTCTCGAGAAGTTCCTCGGCGGCATCAAGGACATGAAGAACCTCCCGCAGGCGCTCTTCATCATCGACCCGCGCAAGGAAGCCAACGCGATCCTCGAAGCCCGCAAGCTCGGCATCCCCGTCTTCGGCATCGTCGACACCAACTGCGACCCCGACGACGTCGACTACATCATCCCCGCGAACGACGACGCCCTCCGCTCGGTCAAGCTGATCGTGACGAAGATGGCCGACTCGATCGTCGAAGCCCTCGGCGGCGCCGCCGGCGGCGTCGCTCCGGTCCTCGTCGAAGCCGCTCCGGAAGCGAAGCCCGCCGAACAGAAGCCCGTCGAAGCGAAACCCGTCGAAGCGAAGCCGATCGAGGCGAAGCCGGTCGCGGCCAAGCCCGCCCCGGCGCCCGCTCCCGCTCCCGCCCCCGCCCCGGCGCCCGCTCCGGCTCCGGCCGAAGACCTCGCGGCGAAGACCGTCAAGGAACTCCTCGAGATCGCCCGGACCCGCGGCGTCACGATCACCAAGGAAATGCGCAAGGCCGACATCCTCGCCGCGCTGAAATAACCCTGTTGGGGAGCTGGCGACAGCTCCCCTTTTTCAAGGAAAAACCGTCCGCGGATTGTGGACGGGAAGGATTTATGATAAACTAACTATAGAATTTCCAGGAGGAATCACGATGGACATCACTGCCAACATGGTCAAGGAACTGAGAGACAAGACCGGCGCCGGGATGATGGACTGCAAGAAGGCCCTCACCGCCGTCGATGGAGATATGACGAAAGCGATCGACTGGCTCCGTGAGAAGGGCATCGCCAAGGCCGAGAAGAAG